>JAAYJJ010000098.1 GCA_012522985.1 Aliarcobacter butzleri | reverse complement strand
TGTGGTGTGCCTGTGGTTGCTTTTGGTGCGACTGGTTTATTGGATATTGTTGATCATCAAACAAATGGATATTTGGCAGAGCCATTTGAGAGTGAGGACATGGCATGTGGGATAGAGTGGGTGCTAAATGCTACAAACTACGATGAGCTTTGTAGAAATGCTAGAGAAAAAGTAGTGCGTGAGTTTGATAGTCAGATGGTGGCTGGGAAGTATATAGAGATGTATAAAGAAGTGTTGAGAGGTAAGCATTAAGAGCTAAGCGTTAAGAAGTGGGGATTTGTAAATGGAGTTGGTTTATTTATGGGTTGAGAAGTATAAAAATATAAGAAACCACAAAGACATAGTAAAAGAGCTACTTCAAAAAAGAGTGATATATAGCGGTACTCTTTTTCTAGCCGTGAAGAGTTGCTAAGGCTTATAACTTGTGGATATATGAGCGATGCAGATATAAACAAACGACCACTTAGCAAACTTATAAAAGATATTAGTGAAGATTTGGGGATTGTTTAGTGAGAAGTGAATTGTGAGAAGTGTTGAGAGCTAAGCGTTAAGCGTTAAGAAGTGAGGATTTAGGGATTGTTTAGTGAATCGTGAGTAGTCACCACTAACCACTAACCAATAACTAACCACCAATTACCATTAACCAATTACTGATTCCTAATAGGTAATTGAAATTTAATAAACTTTTTGATAGTATAGTAGGTGTAAAATAAAAGTAAAGGTAATAATGAAAACCCTATATAGAACAATAAGCCATCCAAATGGTTGGAGTGGATTACCTGATTATGAAATAAAAGATGGCCAAATATATAGAACAATAAGCCATCCTGATGGGTGGAGTGGATTGCCTGATTATGAAATACAATAAAGAGGAAATTATGAAAAATAAAATTTCATTTATAGAAATAGAAAATTTTAAAACATTTGACAGGTTAAAAATAGATGGCTTTAAAAGAGTAAATTTAATAAGTGGAAAAAACAACTTAGGAAAAACAGCTTTGCTGGAAGCTATAAGATTGAACCTATCATCAATAAATCCACAAAATTTGGTAAATACTATTAGAGATATATTCAATAAAAGAAGCAATAATATAGAGTTTGACTTTTTCAATAAAGAAGATAAAGAGATTGTGATATTTTCAGATTTTAAAAAAAATAAAATGCTATATAATAAAAAAGAGAATTTGCAAGTAGTAGATTTCTTTATAGATGAAAAAAACTATCAAATGTCTACAAAAGACCTTATGCAAGGTGGAATTTTATTAAATCAATATATGATAGATAAAATAAACTTTATATCTACAAAAAGTATAGATGTACATTATTTGTCAAACTTATATGCTACTTTAGTAGCAATTGGAAAAGATGATTTTTTGGATAAATCATTACAAATTTTTGATAATAATATATTAACTATAAGACAAACTATTCAAGGTGTTCCATCTTTTAGAGTAAAAACAAACGATAGAGAAAAACCTATGCTTTTAAACTCTTTAGGAGATGGTATAAATAGATTTATGGCTATTATTTGTGCAATATGGGCTAGTCAGGATGGTTATTTGTTTATAGATGAAGTCGAAAATGGTATTCATTATACAAATTATTCTAAATTATGGAAAATTATTTTTGAAGTATCAAAAGAAGCAAACTGTCAAGTCTTTGCAACAACTCACTCAAAAGAGTGTATAGAAGCTTTTAATAAACAAAATCAAGACAATGAAGCGGCTTTCATAGAGCTTTATAAAAACAAAAAAGATGAGATAGTAGCAAAAGTTAGAGATTTTGAACAGTTAGAATACTCTTTAACTCATGGTGGGAGTTTTAGAGGTGAATAAGCTAATAGTTGAAAGCCATAATGATAAAATATTTATTGAAAAATTAAAAAATCTTTTAGATATTGATAGTTTAGAAATTGATAAACCATTATGTAACATAGATGAGTTTATTTGCCTAGATGGGCTTGGTAATTTAAGAAAGAAACTAGAGAATGAAAAACTTGATAAATTGAATAAATTGGGTATATTAATTGATGCTGATGAAGTTGGTATAGAAAAAAGAATTTCTGAAATAAATGATATATTTGAAAAAATTGGTATCGAAATTAAGTTGAAAAATATAAATGAGTTTCAAAAAGACACTAAAAATGATATAGAAATAGCTTGTCATATTTTAAATATAGATGGTAATGGAAGTTTAGATTATATATTAAAAACTATTGCAAAAGAAAAAAGTGAATATTCTGATTGCTTAGAGTATTGGAAAAAATGCCTTGAAGATAAGGGTAAAAGTATTTCAGACACTATTTTTACAAAATTCTGGGTAAATAACTATTTACGATTTGACACCTGCAATAAAGAAGAGAAAAAACAAATTTCTGCAAAATGTAGCCTTGAAAAAGCTTTGGAAAAAGATATTTGGAATTTTGAACATAAGTCTTTAGATAGCCTAAAAGAGTTTTTGAAAATGTTTTGATATTTTGAATTAAATTAACCAAGAAACAATAAACAAACGACTACTTAGCAAGCTTATAAAAGATATTAGTAAGTCGTAAGTCGTAAGTCGTGAAAAGTGAATTGTGAGTCGTGAGAAGTAAATCGTGAAAAGTGAATCGTGAATCGTGAGAAGTAAATCGTGAGAAGTGTTGAGAGCTAAGCGTTAAGCGTTAAGAAGTGAGGATTTAGGGATTGTTTAGTGAGTCGTG
>JAAYJJ010000097.1 GCA_012522985.1 Aliarcobacter butzleri | reverse complement strand
GCCTAAATTCCTCTTTTCTATCACAAAAACTCTCATCTTCGCAATATCTTTGATAAACAAAAGGATTCATAGATAAACCCTCCTTTTGATAATTTGGACTTATAATAAATTTAACTTATACTAAAGTGAATTATCCTATATATTAACTTAAAAAATACTAAAAATAACTATAAAGTCTCTCTTTTCAAGACTAAAAGTATCTAATATATAGACTAATTATATCATTTAAAGATACCATATTTTTGCTTATTTTTTTAAATATTTAGTTTTAGTTAAGCTATATTAAAGTATGATTTTTAGGTAAGATATGCTTATGTTTATTATAACTTTAGGTTAAATGTTCTACAAAAGGAGTTTTTATGCATATAGAGATTTCCAGAAGAAGGTTTCTTCAAGGAAGTGTGGCACTTACCGTTCTTGGGACAACAGCAACAACTGCTCTTTTTTCAAAAGATAAAACAGGTGAGATTAAAATAACAACAAAAACCACAAATAAAGCAGATAAGTTAGTTCCAACTATGTGCGAAATGTGTGTAAACAAATGTGCAGCAATTGCTAGAGTTGAAGATGGAGTTGTCACAAAACTAGATCCAAATCCATACTTCCCAAAGTCAAGATCTATGCTTTGTGCTAGAGGAAACGCTGGTATTCAAGCACTTTATGATCCTGATAGACTTAAATATCCACTTATTAGAGTAGGTAAAAAAGGTGAAGGTAAGTTCAAAAGAGTTACTTGGGATGAAGCATTTGAGTATATAAAAGAAAAAACCGTTCAAATCTTAGATGAAGAAGAAGATAATAGATCTTCTTTTTTATTTTGTGCAGGTGAAGGTATGGCTGAGCATACTTTTAAAACATTTTATCAAGTCTTTGGTTCTTCAAATTGGCTTAACCACTCATCAATTTGTTTACAAACTGTAGCTGCTGGGTATGGCTTAACTTTAGGTTCTTATCCACAATCAGACTTTGAAAATGCAACATATGTAATACTAGCTGGAGCAAATAGAGCTGAAGCTATAGTAACACCAGATACTATGGATCTATTTAAAAATGTCAAATCCAAAAAAAATGCGGCAAAACTAGTCTGTATAGATCCTAGATTTACAAACACAGCTGCAAAATCTGATCTTTGGCTTCCAATTACTCCAGGGACTGATTTGGCTTTTGTTTTGGCTCTTACATATGTAGTTCTTGATGAAGAACTATATAACAAAGAGTACGTAGAGGCTAACTTCAATGATTTTGATGAGTATAAAGAACATATTTTATCAAATAACTATACTCCAAAATGGGCAAGTAAAATAACAGGAATAGAAGAAAACACTATCTATTCTATTGCAAGAGAGTTTATGGAACACGCTCCAAAAGCTATTTACTACCCTGGAAGAAGAAGTACTTTTGCAAAAAATGATTTTCAACTAAGAAGGGCTATGGCTATATTTCAAGCTCTTGGTGGTGGAGTTGATTGTGAGGGTGGACTTGTATTTGGTAAAACACTTAAAATCAAAGGACATGATGTCTCTTCACCTATGTATGACAATGCCAAATCACGTGCAGTTATTAAAAGACTTCAAGCAAAAAGTGGACAAGCGGGATATGAAGATTGTGCTATAGTAGGTGATGGTGGATCTTGGATAAGCTGGAGAAATAGCTTTTTAGAAGATAAACAACCCTACAAAGTTAGAGGAATGTTTTGTTATAAACACAACCCTATGCAAAATATGCCAAATAGCAAGAAAACAGCACAAATGCTTGAAAAAATGGAGTTTTTAGTCTGTATTGATACAATGCCTAGTGATACTGTTATGTATGCTGATGTTGTTTTGCCTGAGTGTACATATTTAGAGCGAACAGATCCTATCAAAACTTTTGGTGGAACTGAACCTTCTATTGCGGTAAGACATAAGGTTATAGATCCTATGTTTGAGTCAAAACCAGTGATGGAGATTCTTCAAGGACTTAGCCAAAAGCTCTCTAAACCTCTTTTTGAAATAACCAAAAAATATGATGAAGATGTTCAAGAGATGCTAGAAACTGATGATGAAAGTGAAGTATATGCAGAGTTTGATCTAAGTGTTCCTTTTATGCACTCTCAAGAAGAGCTAAACAAAGATGCCGTTAGAGACTATCCAGAGGCTCTTGCAATGCTAGAAAAACATGGTGTTTACTATCCAGATATGGATAAATACTTTAAACAAATAAGTGCAAATGAGTATGAATACTATCCAAAAAGTAAAAGATACTATAGTGTAAATGAGGGGCGTCCTATAACATCATCAAATAAAGTTGAGTGTAAAATAGACTCTTTAGCTAGAAATGGTATAGATCCTATGCCTTTATGGAAAGATGAGTATATACCAAAATCAACTACTGGTAAGTTTAAGCTTACTACTGGAAGACATGCACAATATACTCAATCAGGAAGTACAAATAACTCTATGCTAAACGATCTTATGCCAGAAAATTATCTATGGCTAAACAAAAGAGTAGCAAAAGAAAAAAATATCAAATTTGGTGATATGCTTGAAGTTAGCTCTAACGTAGGAGCTATAAGAATCAAAGCTTATCCAACTGAAAAAATAGCACAAGATCAAGTCTTTTTGATTCATGGGTTTGGACAAGAAAGTTCATCTCTTACATGGGCATACAAAAACGGTGGCAATGACAATGCTATTATAGAAGATATTATGGAACCTGTTTATGGAGCAGCTGCTATGCATGAAACAGAAGTAGAAATAAAAAGGGTGTAAAAAATGGCTAGATATGGTATGGCTTTAGATTATAAAAAATGTATCAACTGCAAAGCATGTGAAACTGCTTGTAAGGAAGAAAATGGAATCTTACTAGGAGCTGATAAACATAGAATTTGGGTAGGAGTCAAAGAGGTTGAAGGTGAATTTCCACTTTTGAGTATCGCTTCACAAACCTTTTATCCTAGCCAATGTCAGCATTGTGATGCAGCACCTTGTCAAGAGGTTTGTCCTACTAATGCTACTTATTATGATGAAAATGGAGTAGTTCAAGTAGATCCAGACAAATGTATATTGTGTAGTTATTGTATCAATGCATGTCCTTATGATGCAAGATATGTAGATGATAGAACTATGACTGTTGATAAATGTACTTTTTGTTCTGATACAAGACTTAGTCGTGGTGAAGTTACAACGGCATGTCAAAATACTTGCCCAACAAAGGTAAGAATTTTTGGTGATTTGGATGATCCAAATAGTGAAATAAGTCAAGTTTTAAGAGAACGAGAGTATTTTACACTTAAATCACATCTTGGTACACAGCCAAAGCTGTTTTATCTAATATAAGGGGAAGGCAAAATGAGTATCAAAGAGTTTATTACAACAATACCCGTAAATAAAGTCTCTATAAAGAGTTTATTATCTTTTGAAAAAAATAGTGTTAATATATTATTAGCAGTTATAATAGTTGCTTTTTTAGCTATGTTTGCTATAGGTGTTGGTATCTACCTTATGCATGGACATCATGCTTACAATGTAACAAGAGAACACCCATGGGGGCTTTTGATAGCTGTTTATATATTTTTTGTTGTTAGCTCAACAGGACTTTGTATAGTAGGATCTTTGGGAGATGTTTTTGGTTTCAAAGATTATATGGAGATCTCAAAAAGAGCTATTTTTGGATCTATTGTTACAATATTAGCTGGTTTTGCAGTTATTGCTGTTGAGATAGGTCATCCAGTTACTATGATGATTTACAATGTTCTTACCCCTGGACTAACAAGTGCTATTTGGTGGATGGGAACACTTTATGGCTTATATTTAACATTTATGATAATAGAATTTGTGTTTTTATTGAAAAACAATATGAAATATGCTAGAATTGCTGGGATAACTGGACTTTTGGTTGGGCTTGCAGCTCACTCAAATCTAGGGGGGGTGTTTGGATTTTTAAATGCTAGAACTATCTCAAATGGTGTTTTTTATCCAACATATTTTATTTTAACAGCTTTTATAACTGGTATATTTTTGGCTTTTATAATGTATGGCTTTAGATATAGATTAAACTTTACACAAAGTGGAACAAAACTGCTAACAAACTTAGCAAAAATTCAAGGTTTACTTATATCTATCTTGATCTTCTTTGTTACTTGGAAGATGCTTACAGATATCTATGGTGGTATGCCAAATAGATCTGAAGTGGCTATTCATATCTTACAAAGTCCTACATTTTGGGCTGAGGTTATACTAGCTATGGTGATACCTTTGTTTATCATCCTAAAAAGCGGTGGTAGAAGTGTTAAGGCTATGTTTTGGGCATCACTTAGTGGTATGGTGGGGATATTTTTTATGAGATACAATCTTGTACACGATACTCAACTAAAACCTCTTCAAATGATGAAATTAACAGAATACCAATTGGCTCCAACATGGGTTGAGTATTTCCCATCAAGTACGGAGATAATGATATCCTTAGGAGGGTTGGGACTATGTATGTTTATGTACTATATTGGTACAAAGTTATTCAATTTAGATGATGGACATGCACTAAAAGAAGGATAATTCTATGAAAAATCATATTTACTCTATTGTTTATTCAATTCCTATTTGCAGCTTCCAATGCAAAAGATGAAGCTATAGCTACTGCAACAGATGCAAGGCATAAGTTGCATGATGCAATAGCTAGTAAGGTTAATGAAAAAGTTTTAAATAGTGG
>JAAYJJ010000009.1 GCA_012522985.1 Aliarcobacter butzleri | reverse complement strand
TTTTTAACTAATGATGCTATTTCTATCTCATTTGCATTGCTTAGCTTTTTGATTTGCATCATAATACCCATTTTGCCATTGAGGTTGGCATAGCTTCTTTCATCTTCTATAGCGTCATCTATGGTAGCAAGATCTACAAGTCTTATACCATCTTTGATTTTAATATTTTCCAACTCTTGTAAGTTTTGTGAATCTGCTTCTATAGTAATAGACCATTCATGCTCTTTATCTACTATTCTTCCAGCATCAATTTTGATATTTTCTTGTTTAATCCTTGATGAAAGTTGATTTAAATCTATTTGATGTTTTGCTAGGGCTTTTAAGTCGGGATAGATTTTGATAGTTTTTTTTCTAAATCCTACTAAGTTTACATCACCTACACCTCTTAGCTTTTGTAGTTGTGGCTTTAAAATCTCATCACTATAGAGCATAAGAGCTTGTTTATCTTCATCTTTTGAGCTTACAAAAAGAGTAATTACAGGCATAGCACTTATAGAAAACTTCTCTATTTTTGGCTTATCTACTTCTATTGGTAAAATCAAAGATGAGACTTTGTCTCTTACATCGTTTACAGCTTCTTCTACTGGTTTATCTAGTTCAAACTGAGCAACAACTACACTTACACCTTTGGAGCTATCAGAGCTTACAAACTCTAGATTTGATATACCACGAATTGCCTCTACTATCTTATCACTTACCTTACTTTCTACTATATCAGCACTTGCACCTTTATAAAATGTAGTTACTACAACAGTAGGAAAATCAACATCAGGATATAAAGAAGCTGCCATTTTATCAAGCTCTACAAAGCCAAAAAAAAGCAACGACAAAGCAAACATAATAGTTGTTATAGGTCTTTGAATAGCTATTTTATACATATTATTTTATTTTAATATAACCCTCACCAAAACTTCCAACTACTAAGCCATCATCATAAGCTTCTAGGCTTAGCTTTTGTGTTTTGGGATCTATTGAAGGATAGATTTTAGCAATACTAACACATCTTGTTCCCTCATCAAAACAAAACTTATCTCCTAGCTTTATCTTAGTTATATAGCTAGAATCTACTTTTATAATAAGCTTTTTTTGATGAGACAAAAGTACAAATAAAGGCTTATTATCCCCTGTTACCTTATCTCCTAGCTCTATATATTTTTGTGCTATTACTCCATCATATGGAGAGAGTAAGCTTTTTTTGTTAAGCTTACTAGCTTCAATAGTGATCTTGTTTTTTGCTTGTTGTAAATCAATACTTAGTTTTTCTAGAGTATTGATATCAAAGGCATCTTTACTGCTTTTATATCTTTGGTATTGAGATAGTAAAAACTCATACTCTAGTTTTGAGTTTTCATAAATAGCCTCTTCTTCACTATCATCAAGCCTTAGTAAAGTCTGGTTTTTTGTAACACTATCACCGATATCTACAAATATATCCTTTACTATTCCGCTTGAGTCCATATTGAGTGATGACTCATATTTGGCTTTTACCTCATATGTTGCATATATATCACCATATAAAGATGTAGCTATCAAAATAGCTAAAAAAACTCTTATCAAACTTTACTCAACCGTTACTGATTTTGCTAAGTTTCTTGGCATATCTACATCATTACCAAGTCTTATAGAAACCTCTTGAGCAAGTAGTTGTAAGGCTATAAGCATCTCAAAAAACTCTAGCATATAGTGATCTGTTTTACTTATTTGTATAAAGTCATCAGCCAAATCAAAATCAACAGCACTTATAGAGCATATAGTACTATCTCTAGCACTTAGCTCTTCTACGTTTGATTTGATTTTATCATAGAGTAGATTTTGTGACATTAACGCTATAGTAAAAAGCTCTGGATCAGCCAAAGCTATAGGACCATGTTTCATTTCTCCTGCTGGGTAGCCTTCTGCATGAAGATAGCTTATCTCTTTTAGCTTCAAAGCACCTTCAAGTGCAAGTGGATAAAACACATCCCTACCTATAAAGAAAAACCCATGCCCATGAAGATATCTTTTGGACAATCTTTTACATTTTTCATGTACAAAATTTGGTACTTTTAGAGTCTTTGGTACTGCTCTTAGGGTTTGAAGCTCTTTTTGTAAAAGTTCATTTGGTATTGAGTTTTCTTTTTGTCCTATATATAAAGCCATCATCCATAACACTATAGTTTGAGTAGTAAAAGCCTTTGTACTAGCAACACCTTTTTCTATACCTGCACGAGTAAGAAGAGTTATATCAGCTACTCTTGTAATAGAGCTATTATCTACATTACAAATAGCTAGAGTTTTTAGTCCAGCTTTTTTTGCCATTTTTAGAGCTTCTAAAGTATCAGCAGTTTCACCACTTTGAGATATCACTATAAAAAGTGAGCTTTTTTGTAAAAGTGGCTCTTTATATCTAAACTCACTAGCAATCTCTACGCTACATTTCATCCTACCAAGTCGCTCTATTAGATAACTTCCAGTTAGTCCTGCATGGTAGCTAGTCCCACAAGCACAAATAGTAATATTTGTTATACCATCAAAAAAATCATTATCTATCTCTTCAAAATAGATTTTTTCATCTTTGATTCTTCCTAGCATACAATCACTTGCAACATCACTTTGCTCATATATCTCTTTTTCCATAAAATATCTAAATCCATTTTTTTGAGCAAGTTGCTTTGATGTTTGTAGTTTATTCCAGATTATCTTTTTGGTATTGTAAAAACTTACACTATCTTTTGTAACTTCACCAAAATCACCATCTTCTAGATAAACAACCTCATTTGCATAACCAATCAAAGGTGAATCACTACTAGAAAAAAATGTCTCATTTTCATTTTTACCTATTATCATCGGTGAACCATGTTTTGCAAAAAAGATTCTATCTTGTTCACTTTGGGTAATAAGAAGTATTGCATAAGCTCCTTCAAGATCTGCTATAGTTTTTTTAAAAGCATCAGCGGCGTCATGGCTAGAGTTAAAATATTTTTCAAAAAGATGAACTATCACCTCAGTATCAGTTTGACTAAGAAACTCAACACCATCACTAAGCAAACTCTCTTTTAGCTCTATATAGTTTTCTATTATACCATTGTGTACTACAAAAGAGTACTCTCCTAAATGTGGATGAGCATTGACTTCTGTTGGTTTACCATGTGTTGCCCATCTAGTATGCCCTATACCAACTGGAGTTGTATCACAAGATATTTTACACTCATTTAAAATCTTCTCTTCAAGATTGACTAATTTCCCTACTGCTTTATATACTTCTATGTTTTTTGTACCCAAAAGTGCAATACCAGCACTATCATACCCTCTATACTCAAGCTCTTTTAATCCTTGAATTAAAAAATCTTTAGTATTTTTTGAACCACAATAGCCAACTATTCCACACATTTTTCTTCCTTTTTCAGTAATTGTATTATCTCATTTGCACTTATAGGCTTAGCAAAATAATACCCTTGATAATAATCACACTCCTCTTCTTTCAAAAACTCCAACTGCTCTTTTGTCTCTACACCTTCGGCTAAAACTTTGAGATTTAGACTTTTTGCCATGGAGATTATTGTTCTTGTGATTTGTACATCATCACTATTTAGAGGTATTCCATCTATAAAACTTTTGTCTATTTTGATAATATCAAGTGGTATTTTCTTTAGATAAGACAAAGATGAATATCCCGTACCAAAGTCATCTAAAGAGATAGAAAAACCACTATTTTTTACCTCTATTAAGGTGTTGATTGCCCCTTGAATATCTTTGATAAAGATAGATTCAGTTACTTCAAGTACTATATTTTCAGGCATAATCTTATGCTCTTTTATATTTTCTAGTAGAGTTTTATTAAAATATATACTATCAAGCTCTATACTAGAGACATTTATAGAGAGTTTAAGTTTTTGATTACAACTATGTTTTCTAAACTCAACCAAATCTTTACAACTTTGTTTAACTACAAACTCTGTAATCCCACTTATTAAACCTCTTTCTTCAGCTAGTTTTATAAACTCCATAGGTGAGATAATCTTAGATCCACTCTTCCATCTAACCAAACTCTCAAAACCTAAAATCTTACCACTTTTTATATCTACTTGTGGCTGATATAAAACTATAAATTCATTGTTTATTATAGAGTTTTGTAAACTTGAACTAAAAGCTATATTTTTTCTAGCCCTTAGAGTAAGTTCGTTATTATAAAATCTAAACTTTCCATTACCCTCTCTTTTTGCTAGATACAAAGCAGCATCAGCGTGTTGAAGAAGAGATTGGGTATCTAGTGCATTATCAGGATAGACTGCTATACCTATAGATGAACTTATATATACGCTTATATTATTACTCAATACATAAGATCCATTAATAGATCCTAAAAGCTCATTTGCCATACCAGCACAATCTTCTTGGGAGTCCATATTTTCAACCAAAATCCCAAACTCATCACCATTTACTCTAGAGATATAATCAAACTCTTTAATAAAAGCTTTAATCTTAGATGCAACTAAAGTTAGTAATTCATCTCCAACAATATGACCAAAACTATCATTGATATCTTTAAATCTATCTATTCCAACTACCATAAGTGCCAATCTTTGCTTGTTTTTTTTGGATCTATTGATTGATTGGTTTAGTTGATTAAAAAGTGATACTTTATTGGGCAAAGATGTTAAAGGATCATAGTGAGCTATAAAGTCAATCTTATCCATCATCTCTTTTTTCTCTGTTATATCAGTAAGTAAACAATGAGTAAAAAAAGTACTTAACTTATAGTCCTCTGTCATCCTTCCATTTAACTCTATGATTTTAATCTCTTTATTTTTAGTAATAAACTCTATAATCTCATGCTTTATCTCTTTATTGGCTTTAAACCTTTGTACAAGACTATTAAATCTAGCACTGTTTATATTGAGATACTGTGCAATATGAGTATTGATTACCTCTTCATACTTATATCCACCAAGTTGTAACCAAGCTTTATTTACTTCAACTATAAAGCCTTTATCATTTAAACTTTGATAAGGTAAAGGAGCATTATCAAATAGATTTTTAAATCTTGCTTCACTTTCAACTATACTTGATTGAAGCTTTTTAATCTCTGTGATATCCTCTTTTATAGCTACAAAATGAGTAATATTATCGTCACTATCTAATATAGGTGTTATTGTTAGATTTTCATTATATAAAGTTCCATCTTTCTTTTTATTGATAATCTCACCCTTAAAGCTATGTTTGGATAAAATAGTATTCCAAAGCTTTTCATAAAAGGCTAGTGATTGCTTCCCCGAATATATAAGCTCATTTGGTTTTTTACCAATAGCTTCTTGCTCTTTATACCCTGTAAGATCTACAAAGGCTTGATTACACCATAAAATCTTTGCATCAATATCAGTTATAACTATGGCATTTATTGATGATCTTAAAGCAACATCCAAAAGCTTTAACTCTTCATCTTGTTTTTTGATTATCTCTAGTTCATAGTTTTTTTGTTTAATAGTTTGTGATAGAACTTCTATCTTTTTATTTTGGATTGATTTTAAAATATCATGTCTTGTAATAATACCAGATAGCTCTTCTTGATTGTTTACAACTGCTAATCTTCTTATTTTAAGCTCTTCCATCTTAGATAAACAAGATGATAGTGTATCACTATTTTTGATTGTTTGTATAGGGGAAGACATAGCATTTACAAGAGATATTTGGCTATGTTTTGCACTAGCATACTTTACCATATCTCTTTCTGTTACTATGCCTATTGGTTTGTTGATATCATCTATAACGATCAAAGAGCTTACTCTATTTTCAAGCATAAGTCTAGCTGCTTCATCAAGAGTATGCTCTTTGGTCAAAGAAAAGACTTTTTGTGTCATTACATCAGCTGTAACTTTGAGCTTAATAAGCATTTCTGTATCTATATATTTTAAAAAATCACTTTGAGTTGCAATACCTTTTACTATATTATTACCATCAACTACAACTATATGCCTAAAATGCTTTTGTTGCATAATACTAAAAGCTTCATATATATCTATTTCTTCATTTAAAACAAATATTGTTTGCTCTTTTATAATCTCAAAAACCATTGTTTTTTCAATATCTAGGCTTGATGCTACTATTTTAATAGCATCAAACTCTGTAAATATACCTATAGGATGATTTACTTCATCTACTACAACAATAGAACTAATCTTATAAGTTTGCATCTTATCTATTATACTAGATAATGGCTCACTACTTGAAGCTACTTTTAGATTTGTTGATATAATATACTTTAATTTCATATAAGCTTTTAACCTTTAGTGTAAAAAGTGTCTAATTCCTGTAAAATACAATGCCATTTCATACTCATCAGCAGCAGCTATAACCTCA
Organism: Aliarcobacter butzleri; assembly: GCA_012522985.1. GTDB lineage: Bacteria > Campylobacterota > Campylobacteria > Campylobacterales > Arcobacteraceae > UBA6211. The sequence continues at coordinate 21,270 of JAAYJJ010000009.1, read as the reverse complement.
TCATCTCTGATACTTCCACCTGGTTGTATTACAGATTTAACACCAGCTTTTGCTGCTTCATCTATAGAGTCTCTAAAAGGAAAGAATGCTTCACTAGCTAGAGCGGATCCTCTTACATCAAGTCCTAGATCCTCAGCCTTTCTAAGAGCAGCCTTTGCTGCATCTACCCTACTTGTCATACCCATACCAACTGCTACCATAGCTTGATCTTTTACATAAACTACACAGTTTGATTTTGTAAGTGCTGCTACTTTGTAAGCAATCTCTAAATCTTTTAGCTCACTATTGTTTGCAGCAAGTTTTGATACTTGTTTGGCATTTTTTACTTCATCATCACTTACTTTATCACTATCTTGATATACAAAACCACCATCAACTATTTTAAAATTTATCTCATCATTTGCCATAATAAGCTTTTTGCTATTTTGAGAAAAAAGTTTAATTCTTTGTTTTCTACTAAGCTCTTCTATAGCCTCTGGTGTAAAATCAGCCGCGAAAACAACCTCTAAAAATATCTCATTCATCTTTTTAGCAAGATCTAGTTCTACTACACCATTTACGGCAACAACTCCACCAAAAGCACTTATAGGATCACATTTTAATGCTTCATTATAGCTATCTAGAAGATTCTCTTTTATAGCAAAACCACATGGATTACCGTGTTTTACTATACATACAGCGTTATCATCACCAAAAGCACTAGCTATCTTTGCTGCAGCACTGATATCACCCATATTATTAAAACTTGGCTCACCTTTTAGTATATTAAAGTTAGCTGTAAAATGTTTTTCAAACTCATATAAAGCCCCTTTTTGATGAGGATTTTCTCCATATCTAGTATCAAAAACTTTATTCCCTACGATAAATGATTTATCTCCAAATCCGTTTTTAAATCTTTTATTCATATAGTTTGCTATCATACTATCATAAGATGCTGTATGTTCATATGCTTTGATCATCAAATCTCTTCTAAACTCTACACTATTTGTATTGTTTTTAAGATTTTGTAGTACTATATCATAATCAGCCACATCTGTAACTATAATAACACTATCAAAGTTTTTTGCAGCACTTCTTACCATAGCTGGTCCACCGATATCGATATTTTCTATAATCTCTTCAAAATCATCAGTTTTTTCTATAGTAGCTTTAAAAGGATATAAGTTTACACATACTAAATCTATACTTTCTATACCTAGCTTAATAGCTTCTTGTATATGTGAATCTTTATCTCTTCTATGAAGTATCCCCCCATGTATATAAGGGTTGAGTGTTTTGACTCTACCCTCAAAACACTCTGGGAATTTTGTTACTTCATTTGCTTCTATTACATCTATACTGTTATCTTTTAAGATTTTATATGTCCCACCAGTTGAGATAATCTCATAACCTAAAGTTGCTAACTCTTTTGCAAAATTTATAATACCGCTTTTATCACTAACGCTTATTAATGCTCTTTTTTTCAAAAAACCCCCTTTTAGTTGTCAAGTTCCGCTATTTGTTTAAATCTACCAAAATAGATCTCTTTAGTTTCTTCTAAATCTTTTTCTATATCATTGATTTTGATTTTATCTCCACCAACAGTTCCTACTCTTTGCACATTTATACCTATTTCTTTTGCCAACTCTTCAAAAGCTCTTGCATTGATAGGATTTACTTCAACCACAGCTCTACTTAAACTCTCACTAAATAGATCTTTTGGATTTTCTAACTCTACATTTACATCAATGCCTTTGTTTGCTACACAAGACATTTTAGCCAAACTTATAGCTATACCACCCATACCTATATCTTTTGCAGATTTTAAAAGCCCTTTTTCATTTGCTTTTATTACAAGATCCCAAAGTTTCATCTCTTTTGCAAAATCAACCTCTGGATGAGTTCCTGCTATTTTCCCATATAGTTTTTTAAGATACAAAGAAGCTCCAAACTCTGATTTTGTATCTCCTACTATATATATAGCATTGCTATTATCTACAAAACTACTTGGTAATATTTTAGATCAATCTTGATTTACCCCTACCATACAAATAGTTGGTGTAGGGAAAATACTCTCACCTTCTGTTTCATTGTAAAGTGATACATTTCCACTTACTACTGGTGTATTCATGGCCTTACAAGCATCTGAAATACCCTCACAAGACTCTTTAAATTGCCACATAACTTCTGGGTTTTGTGGATTTCCAAAGTTTAGATTATCTGTTATTGCTAAAGGTCTAGCTCCACTCATAGCCACAGCTCTACCACTTTGCATAACTGCTGCAGCAGAACCTAGTTTTGGGTTAATATAACAAAATCTTGCATTACAATCACTACTCATTGATATTGCTTTATTTGTATCATAGATTTTTATAGAACTAGCTGCTAGTGATCCTGCTGCTTTAACTACAGAGTCATTTTGTTTGAAATTAGAGTATATCCAATTTTTGTTTACTACTTCCATATCTGCAATAAGCTCATCAAAAGCCTCTTTATTTGAAATCTCTTTATCCATAGTAATATCTGCAATACTCTCTAAGTATTTTGGTTTTGCTATTGGTCTATCTAGTAAAGGTGCTTCTTCACTTACTGGTTGGATTGGTATATCTGCTACTTTTTCACCATGCCAAAACAACTCCATATTACCACTATTTGTAACTTCACCTATAATAGCAACATCTAGCTCCCATTTTTGACAAATATTAATAATCTCCTCTTCGCACCCTTTTTTTGCACAAAATAACATTCTTTCTTGAGTTTCACTTAACATAAAGTGATAAGGAGTTAGGTTTTCTTCTTTTGCTGGAACTTTATCAAGATACATAATCATACCACTTCCACTTCTTCCAGCCATCTCAAATGAGCTTGAAGTAAGTCCAGCTGCTCCCATATCTTGAACCCCAATAATCAAATCAGCTTTAAAGATCTCCATACAAGCTTCAAGTAGTTTTTTCTCTAAAAGTGGATCTCCTTCTTGAGTTTTTGGTTTTAATGCTTCATTCTCTTCACCAAAAGATGCACTACTCATAACTGCACCTCCAACACCCTCACTTCCTGTTTTACCACCTACATAAATAACTGGATTTCCAATACCCTCAGCCTTACCATAAAAAATCTCATCTTTTTTTACTAAGCCAAGATTAAAGGCATTTACAAGGTTGTTTCCTGCATAACACTCTTCAAAGCTAGTCTCTCCGCCTATTGTTGGTACTCCTACATCATTGCCATAATCAGTCATACCATCAACTACGCCTTTTAACAAAGATCTATGTGTTTTAGCAACTTCACTATCTCCTTCAATACCAGCAAATCTTATAGAGTTTAAACAAGCTACTGGTCTAGCTCCCATAGTAAATATATCTCTTAAAACACCACCTATTCCTGTTGCTGCTCCATGATAAGGATCTAAAAAACTTGGATGGTTGTGTGATTCCATCTTAAATACTGCTGCATACCCATCACCAACATCTATAACTCCAGCGTTCTCCCCAGGCCCTTGAATCACCCATGGTGCTTTTGTAGGGAAATTTAGAAGATATTTTTTACTTGACTTATAAGAGCAATGTTCACTCCACATAGCAGAAAATATACCAATTTCTACTAGATTTGGATCTCTACCTAAAATCTCTTTTATAAGTTTAAGTTCTTCTAAACTCAACTGATGTGCTAAAGCTATCTCTTCTATTGTTTTTGGTTTTTGCATTGTTTTACCTTTATTTTGTTTCAAAAATCTCTATTGAGTTGATTTTATCGTTTTGTCCTATAGCATCTAAAGCTATAAAACTATCCTTGTCATCTTTTTCAATCTCACCAAATACTGTATGAACGCCATCAAGATGTGGACAAGGTACAAAACAGATAAAAAACTGACTCCCACCTGTGTTTTTACCAGCATGAGCCATAGATAAACTTCCTTTTTTATGTATCTGTTTATCTTTATCTGTTTCACATTTTATAGCCCACCCTGGGCCACCTCTACCATCACCTTGCGGACATCCACCTTGAGCCATAAATCCAGGAATAACCCTGTGAAACTTTAGATCATTATAGAAACCATCATTTGCTAAAGTAGCAAAGTTTGCTACAGTTATAGGGGTTTCTTTGGCAAAGAGTTTAAGCCAAATATCTCCATTATCTGTAGATATCTTTGCATACTGCATTTTTGATAGATCCATGTGATCGACATCATACTCTTTTAACTTTTTTCCAAATCCAAACATTTTTATCCTTATTATATGCAAGATTTTACGATATTATACAACAAAAAAGATTAAAATTAGTTTGTTCAAAGATAAATTAAGTAAGAGTGTTATAAAATAACAGTCATATTATTTTTTAACGAAAAGGTAAACTATTTTGACTAGGTTTTTTATACTATTGATTGTATCAGTCCAACTCTTGTTGTCTGCTGAGAGAGATTTTACACTATACAAAATGCAAGGCTCTCCAAATGCCCCTACTTTGCTTATTATAGGGGGTATTCATGGTGATGAACCAGGAGGATATTTTGCTCCAACATTGATGCTTAAGCATTATAATATTACAAAAGGTTCAGTTTATGTAGTACCTAATCTAAACTTTGATAGTTTGATACGATTTAGAAGAGGGATTTATGGAGATATGAATAGAAAGTTTGCCGCTGTTGATGAAGATGATCCAGATTTTAACCATATCAAAAAAATAAAAGAGATTATAACTTTACCTGAAGTCTCTTTTGTATCCAATCTTCATGATGGAAGAGGATTTTATAGGCACAAATGGGAAAGTGCAATATTTAACCCATCAGCTTGGGGACAATCATATATAATAGATCAAAAAAAGATAGAAGATATAGAGTTTGGAAACTTAGATGAGATTACCACTAAGATGGAGAGAATATTAAATAAAGATTTACTAGAAAATCATCATACATTTAATGTAAAAAACACAAAAACCAAAGAGATAGATGAACAGATGCAACAATCTTTGACATATTTTGCTATAACAAACCTAAAACCAGCAATAGCAGTAGAAACTAGCAAAAACATAACAGAACTTGATCTAAAAGTTATCTATCAACTAAGATCTTTTGAGGCTTTGATGCAAGTTATGGGTATAGAATATAGCAAAAACATAGAACTAGAGCGAGATGCCATTCAAAAAAGTATAGAAGAGTTTGGAACTATCAAAATCAATAATAGATTTACACTAAACTTAAGTGATGTAAAAGGTGCTATTAGATTTGTACCTATGAAAAAACCAGATAATGGTGACGATAATTTAATAGAGTTTTCTCACCCCTTAGGTACTGTTATTAAACAAAATGGATATTATGATGTTCATATTGGGCATTTTAAAGTAACTTCTATTTACCCACAATATTTTGACTTTAACTGTGAGATAAATGGAGCTAAAATGGAGCTTGATGGAGAACTTCAAGATGTAAAGTTTGGTGAAATAGTTGAAGTAGAAAAAGATTTTAAAGTTATTCATCAAGATGGTATAAGAGTAAATGTTATAGGACTTGTAATAGATTCAGTTAGCAAAGAAAAACCTAGCCAAGATGATATTGTTGTTAAAAAAGAGGATATTATACAAAGATTTGCTGTTAATAAAGATGATACTATATTTAGAGTAGAGTTTTATGATGGCAATAACTTTTGTGGTATGATTGGTGTTAAGTATAAATAAAGATATTATCAATAAACTCAATAATCTGGGTAAAGCTAAAACACCATTTTTGGTTGTTATTAGTTATGATAAACAAATAGTTGATATTATTACTAATCCCTTAAAGTCTAATGAAATACTTTTTGATATAGAAGGCTCTTTTACTCCTTATATAAATAAAAGTATAGATTTTGAGATTGTAAACACTCTTAGCCTACAAGAGTATAAAGAAAAGTTTAATCAAGTTATAGATCAAATCAAACAAGGAAATACATATCTTTTAAATTTAACAGCACCAACAATAATAAAAAGTAATTTAAACTTAGAAGAGATTTATTATATAAAAAAAGCCAAATTTAAACTTCTTTATAAAGATAAATTTCTTTGCTTTTCACCTGAGAGATTTATCAAAATAGTAGATAATGCAATCTTTACCTACCCTATGAAAGGTACTATAAAAGCCTCTATAAAAGATGCCAAAAAAAAACTCCTAGAAAATCCAAAAGAACTAGCAGAGCATACTATGGTAGTAGATCTTTTAAGAAATGATCTATCTATGGTCTCAAAAGATGTTAAAGTACTTAAATTTAGATATATTGATGAAGTTGAGACAAATAAAGGTAAACTCTATCAAGTAAGTTCAGAGATAAAAGGAACTTTAGATCCAAAATGGCAAGAAAATATTGGAGATATTCTAGATAAACTACTTCCAGCAGGATCTATAACAGGAACTCCTAAAAAAAGCACTATAGATATTATAAAAAGAGTTGAAAACTACGATAGAGGTTTTTATAGTGGTATTTTTGGATATTTTGATGGGAAAAGTTTTGATAGTGGTGTTTTGATACGATATATAGAAAAAAAAGAAAATAAGCTTATATATAAAAGTGGTGGGGGAATCACACTAGATAGTAAGCTAATAGATGAGTATCAAGAGCTTTTGGCTAAGGTTTATTTATGAGTTTACTTTTTGAAACCATAAAATGTGAAAATTTTAATATACACAATCTAAAATATCATAATATTAGATTTAACCAAAGTAAAAAAGAGCTTTTTGGATGTAATACAGCTATTGATTTAAAAGAGTTTATAAAACCCCCTTCAAAAGAGCTACTTAAATGTAAGCTTATTTATAGTAGTAGTAAAATAGAGTCTATAGAGTTCACTCCATATATAAAAAAAAGTATAAAAACTCTAAAATTAATAGAAAATAACTCTATACACTATCCATATAAATATCTAAATAGAGATATAATAGACTCTTGTTATAGCAAAAAAGAAGATTGTGATGATATAGTCATCATTAAAAATGGTTTAGTAACAGATACATCTATAGCAAATATAGCAATTTTTATAAATAATGAGTGGTTTACACCAAAAACTCCACTATTATATGGTACAATAAGGGCAAAATATTTAGATCAAGGTTTGTTAAAAACCAAAGAGATATCTATAGATGATTTATATAGTGCTTCTAAAATAGCTCTTTTAAATGCTATGATTGGTTTTGATATTTTAGATAAAGTGGAGATATTATGATTTTAGATATTATAAACAATAGTGATTACCAACATATTATAAAAAAACAGATAAGAGAGATAATTGAGTTTTTAATCAAAGAAAATGTTGAGTTTTCTATAACTGCAAATATAGCCTCTCTTAGCTTTACTCCCAACCTACCAAAGGTAATAGAGTCTAAATTGCCTCCTTTTCCTCTTTTTATGTTGGCTGGTTATACATTTGAATCTTTGCATACATATGAGGATTATTTGGAGTTTGAAGCTGGTTTTGGTAAAGAAAATTTTGGAAGTGTTGTTAAAATACCATATTTAGCTATTTTTCAAATAGTTTTTGATGAATCAATACTATATATCAACCCTATAGCAACACAAACAGCACTTTTTGAAAATATAAATCATACTATTAAATCAAAAAGTAAACTTAAATTAGCAAGAACAACAAATGAATGAAACAATAAAAATAGGATATATAAATAAACTTCTAATCAATAGACAAACTGATAATGGATTTTATTTATGTTCAAAAGATTTACAAGAAGTACTCTTACCAAATAGTTATATCACAAACAATATGAAAATAGGTGATGTTTTAGATGTTTTTGTTTATACAGACTCTCAAGATAGAGCAGTAGCCGTAACAAGCCTACCAAAAGCAAAAGTTGGTGAGTTTGCTTATTTTGAAGTAGTAGATCTAAGCTCTTTTGGAGCATTTGTTGATTGGGGTTTACCTAAAGATCTATTTGTTCCAAAATCAAAACAAAAAATAGCCTTTAAAAAAGGAATGAAAACTGTTTTAAGAGTAAGCTTAGATGAAAAAACAAATAGAATTTTTGGAGATCATAAGTTTGCCAAATATCTATCAAGCAATACAAAAAACCTATATAAAAACCAAGAAGTTGAGCTTTTAGTCTATAAAAAAGGAGATCTTGGATATAGTGCTATAGTTAATAACCTTTATGATTCACTTCTATTTTATAGTGATGTTTTTGAAGAGATAAAAATTGGTGATAAAAAAAGAGGGTTTATCAAAAATATAAGAAGTGATGGTAAAATAGATCTATCACTAAGACTAACTGGTTCTAGCAATCTACAAAATGATACTCAAAAAATATTAGATATTTTAAAACAAAACAATAACCATATCAACCTTACTTATAAAAGCTCAAGTCAAGAGATACAAGATATGTTTGGTTTAAGTAAAAAAGCATATAAAAAAGCACTAACTACACTTATAGACAATAAAGAAATAGAGCTAAGTGAAGATTGTATAAAAAAAGTAGAACTATAAAATCAACGTTTAAAGCACTATATAGATAAGATCTAATTACTTTTATGTATTGCATTACATAAAAAGTTCTGCTATAATTGTAATCTATTACATATAAGGAGCTTTAATGTTAGAAGAATTATTTATAAAAAGTAGAGAATATATATCTATAAATAATCTAAAATATAAAAGATACTTTATAAATACAAAGAAATTAGAGCATAGATTATCCATAATTTTAGGCTCAAGAGGAGTTGGAAAAACTACAACTATAGCTCAATATATTATGGAAAACTACAATAATCAAACAGCTTTATATGTAAATTTAGATGATATAGAGATAAATGCAAAATATACTATGATAGAAATTGCCCAAGAATTTTCCTTAAATGGTGGGAAACTTTTATGTTTTGATGAGATACATAAATATTCTAACTGGTCTGCTGGATTAAAAAATATCTATGATAGATTTCCACATATAAAAGTAATAGCAACAGGAAGTTCAGCACTACAAATAAATCAAGGAAGCCATGATTTAAGTAGAAGAGCAATAGTTTATGAGATGGTTGGTATGAGTTTTAGAGAGTTTTTAGAACTTCATTATGATTATAAACTAAAAAGCTATACTGTTGAGGAGATTTTAAAAAATCATATAGATATTTCAAACGATATTTTAAAGCAAATTGAAGAAAAAGGGCAAAAGATAATCCCACTTTTTAAAGACTATTTACGATTTGGTTACTACCCATACTTTTTGTCACTTCCAAATGAGATACTCTTTTTTCAAACTTTACAGCAAAATATAAATATAACTATTGAGAGTGATTTGCTTTATATTTATCCTAAGTTAAATGGAACTACTATTAAAAAGATAAAGTCTCTTCTAGCCTCGATTATAAGAAGTGTGCCATTTGAGCCAAATTTAAGTGAACTTAAAAAAAGTGCTGATATAAGTGATGATAGAACTTTGAAAGATTATCTATCCAAACTTGAAGATAGTGGACTTTTAAAACTTTTAATGCAAAACTCACAATCTCTTAAAAATATAGATAAACCACAAAAGATTTATCTAGCCAATACAAATCTTATGTACACAAAAGAGCCTGATATTGGTAATTTAAGAGAAACTTTTTTCTTAAATCAATTAGACAATTACTATAAAAACAATCAAACATTAAATCAAAAGGGTATATATGCTAGTAAAATAGCAGATTTTTATTGTGAAGAGAAATATACATTTGAAATAGGTGGAAGAAATAAAAGCTTTCAACAAATAAAAGATTTAGAAAACTCTTTTGTAGTAAGTGATGATATAGAACAAGGATTTAAAAATAGAGTTCCACTTTGGATTTTTGGGTTTTTGTATTAAAACTTGGACTCTTAATATTTATTGATAAAAAAGGTATAACTATAAGCCGAGTTTTGTATTTGACAACAATTTATCTAAGGTTTTAAATCACTTTAAAACTCATGCAAACGACAAAAATGTGAAGCTTATACCATATCGTTTTTGCTGCAAGCTGGGTTTACATAGCACTTAAGATTGCTCAAAAGTCTGGTAGTCTCTTACACTACCCTTTCACCATCACCACATAAGTGGCTGTTTCCTTTCTGTTGCACTATCCCTTGGATTACTCCAGTCATTCGTTAAATGAAGCCTTGCTTCACTGCAGCTCGGACTTTCCTCTTGAATATCAAGCTGTTGTCTGTTATACCTTGGTGTTATTGTAGTAAATATTTACTTGTAAAGTGTTTAAAAATCATTTTAATTACACGACTATTTATAAATAATATCATATTCATCAGGGATATTATACTCAAAAAGCGTCATATCGATATCTTTGTTGTATATAGTATTAAAAAAAATTATATTAATACTATTTTCAAACTCATCTATATAACTAATCTTTTCTATTTTACCCTCTTTATCTACTTTTATACTATATGTAGTAGCTTCAACTATCTCTTGAAAATCCTTTTTTATATGATATGCTTTTTTTAATATCTCTAAAAGATCTATTTGAACATGATGATTTGTATAGATTACCTGCTCTATCATAGGCTCTATAATCACAACCTCATCTTTTATAATATAGATACTTTTTTCTAGTGGTGAGGTATAAAACCAAGCTATATGAGAGTTATTTGCTATTATTATATTTCCTTTATACTCTACTTTTGTCTCTTGGTGCTTTGTTATTTCTTGTATAAAATCAGAAGAAAAGCTTTTAATACTATCCATAGCAAAGATATTTGAAAACATAATACAAATGATAAGAATTTTTTTCAAAATAGATTCCTTTTAAAGTTTTATTTGGTATAATCTAAAGCAAATACTATCATAATAGCTATAATGTTATGATAAAAAAAAAGGGATAGTTTTATGGTAAGTTTAATAACTAAGGTTTTTGGTACCAAAAATGATAAAATGGTCAAAAAATACAAAAAAGTGGTTACTCAAATCAACTCTAAAGAGGAGTATTACTCTAGCTTAAGCGACGATGAACTTAAAGAAAAATTTGAAGAGATTAAACAAAGCGTTAAAGATGGCTCAAAAAAGCTTGACAATGCTTTAATAGACTCTTTTGCTATTACTAAAGAAGCATCAAAAAGAACACTAGGTATGAGACATCACGATGTTCAGCTAATAGGTGCTATGGTTTTACACGATGGCAATATAGCAGAGATGAAAACAGGTGAAGGTAAGACTTTGGTTGCTACTTTGGCTGCTGCACTCAATGCTATGAGCGGTAAGGGTGTTCATGTAGTAACAGTAAATGACTACCTAGCTTCAAGAGATGCTAGTGATCTTAAACCTTTATATAACTTTTTGGGATATAGTGTAGGAGTTATTACAAGTGGTATGTATGATGAAAACTACAAAAAAGCTCAATACAACTGTGATATATTATATGGTACAAACAACGAATTTGGATTTGATTATCTAAGAGATAATATGAAATATAGCCTTACAGAAAAAGTTCAAAGAGAGCATAACTTTGTTATAGTTGATGAAGTGGACTCTATTTTAATAGATGAAGCTAGAACTCCACTTATTATAAGTGGTCCAACCAATACAAGAAGTGGTGACTATGAACAATCCAACAAAGTAGCACAAGCTTTAGTAAGAGGTGAGAGGATTGAGCCAAAAAGACCTGATGAACCAGTAAAAACTACAGGGGATTTTACGGTTGATGAAAAAAATAGAGTTATACTACTAACAGAAGATGGTATAAAAAATGCAGAAAAGCTTTTTGATGTGGACAATCTATACTCACTAGAAAATGCAAAACTATCTCACTATCTTGATCAAGCTCTAAAAGCAAACTATCTATTTACAAAAGATGTTGATTATGTTGTAAAAGAAAACCAAGTTATTATTGTTGATGAGTTTACAGGAAGACTTAGCGAAGGAAGAAGATTTAGCGATGGTTTGCACCAAGCACTTGAAGCCAAAGAGAAAGTCAAAATCCAAGAAGAGTCTCAAACACTAGCTGATGTAACATTTCAAAACTACTTTAGAATGTACAATAAACTATCAGGTATGACAGGAACTGCTCAAACAGAAGCAACAGAGTTTGCTCAAATATATAACCTTGATGTTGTCTCTATTCCTACAAATGTACCTATTAAAAGAGTAGATAAAAATGACCTTGTATATAAAAGTGAAAAAGAGAAATTTGATGCAGTTTGCAAAAAAATCAAAGAACTTCACACAAAAGGACAACCTGTTTTAGTAGGAACAGCATCTATAGAAAAGAGTGAAGTTTTACACTCTATCTTAAAAAAAGAGAAAATCCCTCATACAGTACTCAATGCAAAACAACATGATAAAGAAGCAGAAATCATAGCTCAAGCAGGTTCAAAAGGGGCTGTTACTATAGCTACCAATATGGCTGGACGTGGTGTTGATATAAAGATTAGTGATGATATCAAAGAGCTAGGTGGACTAGCTATTATAGGTACAGAAAGACATGAAAGTAGAAGAATAGACAACCAGCTAAGAGGAAGAAGTGGAAGACAAGGAGATGTGGGTGAATCGCAATTTTATCTAAGCTTGGAAGATAATCTTCTTAGAATCTTTGGAAGTGATAGAATCAAAACTATTATGGAGCGAATTGGTATAGCTGAAGGTGAACATATAGAGTCAAAAATGGTTACAAGAGCTATAGAAAATGCTCAAAAAAAGGTAGAAGCACTTCACTTTGAGAGTAGAAAACATCTATTAGAGTATGATGATGTAGCAAATAAACAAAGAAGAGTTATATATACATTTAGAGATGAGCTTTTAAATACCAATTTCAATATCAAAGATAAAATAGAAGAAAATATCACTGAATATGTCAATGATTTATTGGCTAGATTTGATATTATTGATGGTATGAGTGCTGAAGAGTTTAACTATGAGGGCTTAATCTTAAAAATCAAAGAAGAGCTTAACTTAGATATAAGTCAAGATGAGCTAAAAAGTGAAGAGTATTTGGAACTTAACTCAATCTTAACAGATATTTTACTAAGTAAATACAATGACAAAATGAGCCTAGCAGCTCCTGAGCAAAGAAGTGAAATCGAAAGAATCCTCTATCTTCAAATCCTAGATAATGCTTGGAGAGATCATCTATACTCTATGGATACACTAAAAACTGGTATAGGGCTTAGAGGATATAACCAAAAAGATCCACTAGTAGAGTATAAAAAAGAGAGCTACAATATGTTTATGGAGTTAATAGCCTCTATAAAACTAGAGATTGTAAAAGTACTTTTTTCTATCAAACTTCAAGATGAAAAAAGAGAAAAAGAGGTATTAGATAATATTGTTCATGATCTAGAAGAAAGCACTAAAATATCTCAAACAAATATCCAATCAAGTAGTGTTTTTGAAAAAAAGATAGCAAGAAATGATCCTTGTCCTTGTGGAAGTGGCAAAAAATACAAACAGTGTTATGGTGTAAGTGGCCCTAAAAGAGGAGTATTAGCCAAATAACAGATGAATAAAAAGTTTATAAACTATATAATATTCAAATATCTAAGATTTGATAAGACAAACCCATTTATAAGTATAAGTGGGATTTTGGCTTTTATTGGTGTAAGTGTTGGTATAATGGTACTTATTTTAACTATGGCTATTATGAATGGTACCCAAAAGGAGTTTGAGCGAAAACTATTTACTATGAACTATCCTCTTAGTATCTATCCCAAAATAGATGATAGTGTAAATAAAGAGCTTCTTGTTGTACTTGAAAAAGAGTTTCCAGAGTTTATTTTTTCACCATATATCTCAACACAAGCCATAGCCGAACACAACCGCAAAATGGCTGGGGGTGTTGTTTTTGGAGTTGATAGCCAAAAAGAGTCTTTAGTAAACTCTATCTATAAAGAGGCAATAAAAAATAAAGAGCTTAAAAAGTTTGATCTAATAGTAGGCAATGGTATTAAACAAAATCTTTTTTCTTATGATGGAGAGAGTAAAGTTACTCTATACTTTACAAATATCTCTCCAAATGGATTTTCAATGATGCCAAAAATGAAAAGATTTGATATAGTTAGTAGTTTCAAATCTGGACTTAATGCTTATGATAATGCCTATATCTATACATCTATAGAAGCTCTTGCTTCTATTTTGGATAAAAATCCAAATATTTATGATGGTATTCATATATACTCAAAAGATCCCTTTAATGATATAGAAAAACTAAAAAGTATCCTACCTTTTGATGTAGGTGTTATAGGTTGGTGGCAACAAAATGGCAACTTTTTTGCTGCAATGGAGCTAGAAAAAAGAGCTTTATTTATAGTTTTAATGCTTATTATACTAATAGCCTCACTCAATATAATAAGCTCTCTTTTAATGACTGTTATGAGTAGAAGAAAAGAGATAGCTTTGATGCTTAGTATGGGAGTTACCCAAAAAGAGATAAGATCTATATTTTTAAAACTAGGTATGATTATAGGTATTGGTGGTATTGTTTTGGGTATTGTTTTAGGATTTGGAGGTATGTTTATTTTAGATAAATTTGATATTATATCTTTACCTGCTGATGTATATGGTACTTCTAAACTCCCTTTAGAACTAGCTATAAGTGATTTTTTTATGATACTTTTTGGATCTATTGTAATAGTCTTTTTAGCCTCTATTTATCCTGCACATAAAGCTACTCAAATAGATGTTCTTGATGTACTTAGAAATGAGTAAAATACTCCCAATTTAACAGATACTTAACACAAACTCTATATAATTGACTTGATATAAAAACAAGGAGATAAAAGATGGCTAGAAAACTAATAATAGCTCTATTTATGACTATTACTACTTTTGCTTATGCAAATATGGACAAGATGTTTCAAAGTGTAGAGCCTAATGAAGCTACACTATTACAAAGTGGGGATAGTAAGCTTTATTGCCCAAATTGTGGGATGAATTTACCAAAATTTTATAAAACAGGACATGCGGTTAAACTTAAAGATGGTTCACATAGACAATATTGTAGTATTCATTGTCTAGTAGAAGAGATGGAACTTGGTGTTTTAAAGAATAAAAAAGATACTATAGATGAAATCTTAGTAGTTGATACTAACTCACTAAAGATGATAGATGCAAAAAAAGCTTACTATGTAGTAGGTAGTCAAAAACCAGGTACTATGAGTATGATGAGTCAATATGCTTTTGAAAACATAGATGACGCTTTGGCATTTTTAAATACAAATGGTGGTGAAATGAAGAGTTTTGATGAGGCATATGCTATCTCTTTGGAAGATTTTGCAAAAGATATAGCTATGATTCAAAATAAAAGAAGCTCAGGTATGTATAAAAATGGTGAAAAAATATATCAAACAATGTGTGATACTAAAAAGCTAGATTCTTTACATGCTCATGGTATAGGTGAACTAAAAGCTTTGATAGCAAAAGAAAAAGTTTGCAAAGAAGATTTAAATGATGGACAACTTCAAGCTTTGGCACTTTATGTTTGGGATATAAAACTAAATAACTTTGAAAAAAACTATGGACAAAATGATGAGATAAATATCTCTATCAAAACAAAACAAGATAAAAACTTCCTAAAAAGAGGAGAAAATATACATAGTAGAGTATGTAAAGAGTTGAAAATAGAGAATTTAAACTCTTTTGATGAAGTAAGAAAAATTGTAGATAGTAGTTGTCCTAAACTAAAAGATGATGATAGATTGGCATTGATTGCTTATGTCAATCATATAAGAAGTGGGCATCAAATGCATAAAACAGATCCTATTGTAGTTCCTGATCATGCAAAATGTCCAGTATGTGGTATGTTTGTATCCAAATATCCAAAATGGGCTGCAAAAACAACACAAAAAGATGGTAAAGAGTTTTTTTATGATGGTGTAAAAGATATGTTTAAATTTATATTCCAATCATCAGCGTATGCACATGATTATAGTATGGATGATTTTGTAGCTATTGAAGTTACTGATTATTATACACTTGATAAAATCAATGCAAAAGATGCATTTTTTGTAGTAGGCTCAACAGTATATGGACCTATGGGGAGAGAACTTGTTCCTTTTAAAACAAAAGAAGATGCACAAAACTTTAGTAAACATTATAGTGGCAAAAATATATTAAAATTTAATGAAGTTACAAAAGATTTAGTTTTTGGTTTAGATAAATAGTGTATAATATCTTTTTTATAAATTGGGGTGTTTTTATAAAATGAAAGATATTTTATTAAAAGTTTTATTTGTAGCTGTTTTTTTCTTTGTTATCGGGCTTATTATAGTAATAAGCCACGGTAATGAAAAAACAGTAGTTGTTGTAGAGGGTAATTTATCAAAAACTCCTATTGAAATGGTGGGTGCAATCTATCAAGATAGTGATTGTGGTATGGATATAGAAGATACTACATATGCATCTCAAGTGATCTCTCCTGAGGGGAAAACTTGGTTTTTTCATGATCATGGAAGTATGATAAATTGGTTATGCGAAAAACCTTTTTGTAAAGAGGCGGTTATCTGGGTTTGGGCTATAGACAAAAAAGATTGGGTTAAGGCTCAAAATGCTTTTTATAGTGTAGATGAGATTACTCCTATGAATTATGGTTTTGGAGCATATTATGAAAAACAAAAGGGTTTTATTGACTTTGACACTATGACAGAAAGAACATTACGAGGTGAAAATATGGCAAATCCTGCTTATGTTAAATTTTTAAAAGAATCAAGTAAATATTAATGCAAACAGTTAGTCTTATATCTATTATTACTATAGCATTTCTTGGTTCTTTTGGGCATTGTATAGGGATGTGTGGTGGTATTGTTATGGCATATTCAAGCGCAAAAATAGGCAATACTTGGAGTAAAACTAGACAAGTTTTGGCTCATCTTACCTACTCTTTTGGTAGAGTTCTTACATATACACTACTAGGGGTTTTATTTGGTTTTTTAGGTGGGGCTATAGCATTTTCAAATACTACCAATGGAATATTACTCTTTGTTGCTGGATTATTTATGATTTTAGCTGGACTCTCTCTTATAGGAAAGATTAGATTTCTTACACTGATAGAACACAATGTTTCAAAAAGCTCATGGTACCAAAAAAGTTTTAGAAGCTTACTTCACAATGATACTTTATTTAGTTTCTTTTTACTTGGTATGCTAAATGGTCTTTTGCCTTGTGGTTTTGTTTACTTTTTTGCTATAACCGCTGCTAGTACAGCTAGTGCCTTTTGGGGTGGGGTTGTAATGTTTGTTTTTGGTATTAGTACAATACCAGCACTTTTTTCTTTAGGTTTTTTTGTAGGTTTATTTAAACAATCAAGTTTTAGAAATATTATGATAAAATTCGCAAGCATCGCAGTTATATTGTTTGGAATATATACATTATATAGTGGATATGAGTACTTAACAGACCCAAACAAAACAGTATTGCAGTGTCATTTAGATTGAAAATATAAACACAAAGGAACTTACAAATGACAAAAACCAATTTTGTTATAAATAAAACATTAAGTTTGCAGGATGAATTTTTAAGCAATAAAGCAACAGATAGAGATGTATGGAGAATGTTCAAAATATTAGCAGATTTTACAGATGCCTTTGAAGAGTTAAATGATCTTCCACCAGCAATTTCTATCTTTGGAAGTGCAAGAACTCCTACAAATGACTACTATTACAAAAAAACAGTTGAGTTATCAGCTAAACTATCAAGTCAAGGCTACTCTATTATCACAGGTGGTGGTGGTGGTATTATGGAAGCTGGAAACAAAGGAGCTGAAGTTTCAGTTGGTTTAAATATAGAGCTTCCTCATGAACAAAAGGTAAATCCTTATGTAAATATTCCAATAGAGTTTAAATACTTTTTTACTAGAAAAGTATGTTTTTTAAAATACTCTGTTGCATTTATAGTAATGCCAGGTGGTTTTGGTACATTAGATGAACTTTTTGAGGCTTTAGTATTGGTTCAAACCAAAAAAATAGGAAGATTTCCTATAGTTTTATTTGGAAAAGAGTTTTTTGAACCACTAGAAGAGTTTTTTAAAGTTTTGATTAAACATAAATATATAGCAGAAACAGATTTAGATCTTTATTTAATAACAGATGATATTGATGAAGCAGTTGAGTATATCAAAAAAGGGTTTTGTATTTCTAGTGATGGCTCATTGTGCGGTATATAGGAGATATATGAAGAATTTTATTAAAATAGCAGTTTTTGGATTTGTATTATTTGCTACATCCTTACAAGCAAAAGTAAATACAATAGTAAGTATTGTCCCACAAAAAAGCTTTGTAGAGGCTATAGGTGGTGATTTGGTAAATGTGAGTGTTATGGTGCTACCTGGGAGTTCACCTCATTCATATGAGCCAAAACCTTCACAAATGAAAGAGTTAAATAGTGCAGAGATCTATTTTGCTATGGGTGTTGAGTTTGAAAATGTTTGGTTAAATAAATTTAAAAACCAAAATAAAAATCTTAAAATTATAGATACTACAAAAGGTATAGAAAAAATAGATATGCTTGAACATCATCATCACGACGAAGAGCATAAAGATCATCATCATGATCATGATGACGAAGATGAAGATGGAAAAGATCCACATATTTGGACAAGCTTAGAAAATATTAAACAAATAGCAAAAAATATAGTTGATGCTTTGATTGAAGCTGATCAAATAAATCAAGCTAAATATCAAGCAAATTATGAGGTATTTATTCAAAAAGTAATCTCTGTAGATAAAGAGATAAGAGTTATTTTACAAAATACTCCAAAAAATAGTAAATTTATGGTATTTCATCCTGCATTTGGATATTTTGCAAAGGAGTATGGACTTGTACAAATAGCTGTAGAAGTAGAGGGTAAAGAACCTAAACCATCATCTTTAGCTAAACTTATTGATGAAGCAAAAGAGCAAAATATAAGAGCTATTTTTACACAACCAGAGTTTTCAGATAAAAGTGCAAATATAATAGCAAAAGAGCTAAAAATAGATGTAATCAAAGTAAGTCCTCTCAATCCAAAATGGGATGAAAACTTAATAAATCTAGCTAAATCTATAGCCAAATGATAATTGGGCTTTTTAAGAAAGTTTTTGCTAGAATAATGAAAATTTAATTTATTGGAGATATTTTTTATGGAGTTTAAAGCAACAAGAGTAAATAGTGCAAATGCAAATGTAGTAGCTACAATTACTAAAGAGACTTTGGATAAAAACCTAGATAAGGTGGCAAAACAACTTTCAAAGTCTGCAAATATTTCAGGTTTTAGAAAAGGTAAAGTACCTGTATCTGTAGTGAAACAAATCCATGGAGAAAGACTAGAGCAAGATGCACAAGCAGAGGCTTTAAGAGTACTTTTTGCTGATTCTATTAAAGATCTAAGTATAGATCCTCAAGATGTAATAGGTGAGCCTATTGTTACAAAATATGAGAAAAAAGAAGATGGTAAAATAGATGTTGAGGTTAGATTTTCTATTAAACCAAATATTGATTTAGGTGATTATAAAGCACTACTTCCAGAAGTAAAAGAGGCAGATGTAAGTGATAAAGAGGTAGAAGATAGAGTTATGCTTATGGCATCAAAATCTGCACCTTTAGAAAAGATTGCTAGAAAAAGAGCTTTAAAAAGTGGAGATTATGCTGTTATTGATTTTGAAGGTTTTGTTGATGGAGAGGCTTTTGAAGGTGGTAAAGCAGAGCAATATACACTAGAAATTGGAAGTGGTAGCTTTATCCCTGGTTTTGAAGATCAAATGATTGGTATGAAATATGATGAAACAAAAGATATAGTTGTAACATTTCCACAAGAGTACCAAGCAAAAAACCTAGCTGGAAAAGAGGCTACATTTAAAGTAACTCTACACGAGATCCAACAAAGAGGTGAAATAGAGTTAAACGATGAGTTAGCTAAAAAAGTAATGCCAAATGATAAAGAGATAACTCTAGAAGCTCTAAAAGAGAAAGTAAAAGATCAACTAAAATCAGAAAAACTAAGTAAACTATATAATGAAGAGTTAAAACCTGCATATCTTGATGCTCTAATATCTTCTATTAATTTTGATCTACCTATGAACGTAGTAGAACAAGAGATCAACGTAGCACTAAACAACGAAGCTAGATCTTTAGATGAAGAGGCTTTAAATAA
Organism: Aliarcobacter butzleri; assembly: GCA_012522985.1. GTDB lineage: Bacteria > Campylobacterota > Campylobacteria > Campylobacterales > Arcobacteraceae > UBA6211. The sequence continues at coordinate 1,246 of JAAYJJ010000009.1, read as the reverse complement.
ACTAAGAGATAACAAAGAAGAGATAGAAGCACTTAGAGCAAAAGTAACTCCAGATGCACAAAATAGTGTAAAAGCTACATTTATAATAGATGCTTTAGCAAAAGCAGAAAATGTTGATGTTAGTGATCAAGAGATTCAACAAACACTTTATTATGAAGCTATTATGATGGGACAAAATCCACAAGATTTTGTTAAATACTATAGTCAAAGTGGGTATTTACCAGCTATAAAAATGTCAATGATTGAAGATAAGGTAATAACAAAACTACTTGATAGTAAAATAGAAAAATAATTATAAATTAAAAGGATAGAGATTGAGTTATATTCCTTATGTTGTAGAAAAAACAGGAAGAGGCGAAAGAAGCTATGATATATATTCTAGGCTTTTAAAAGATAGAATTGTAATGCTAAGCGGTGAAGTAAACGACGCTGTTGCTTCAAGTATAGTAGCACAATTACTATTTTTGGAAGCTGAAGATCCAGAAAAGGATATCTACTTTTATATCAACTCTCCAGGGGGAGTAATAACTAGTGGATTGAGTATTTATGATACTATGAACTATATCAAACCAGATGTTTGTACTATTTGTATAGGACAAGCTGCTTCAATGGGAGCTTTTTTGCTTAGTAGTGGAGCAAAAGGCAAAAGATACTCTTTACCAAATAGTAGAATAATGATACATCAACCACTAGGTGGAGCTAGAGGACAAGCTACTGATATACAAATCCAAGCTCAAGAGATACAAAGACTTAAAAATATGTTAAATCAAATGCTATCATCTCAAACAGGACAAGCCTTAGAGGTGATAGAAAAAGATACAGATAGAGACTTTTTTATGAGTGCTAGTGAAGCAAAAAACTACGGTTTGGTAGATGAGGTTATAACGAGTCATCAATGATTAGAGAAATAATTACATATCCAAATAAACTTTTAAGAGCAGTTTCTACTGATGTAGAACTCTTTGATGGGGAGCTTCATACACTTCTTGATGATATGTGGGATACTATGATAGCAAGTAATGGTGTAGGTTTAGCAGCTATACAAATAGCTGTACCAAAAAACATCTTACTTATATCTTTACCTGATGAAAACGATGAACAAAAACAAGAAGACTTAATAGAAGCAATCAATCCTATTATAACACATAAAGATGGTGAGGTTGTTTTTACAGAAGGATGTCTAAGTGTACCAGGGTTTTATGAAGATGTAAAAAGAGCAAATCATATAGTTGTAGAGTATAAAGAT
>JAAYJJ010000096.1 GCA_012522985.1 Aliarcobacter butzleri | reverse complement strand
TAAGATTTTGTTTTTAAGTGATGATCTACTAAAACAAATTGGAGAAAATGAGCATGAATTTAAATAAATTGGTAAATATTGTAAGAGGGTACTTTAAAAAAGAGCATTTAGAAGAGTCACAAGAAAAAAAGGTTCTAAATATCATCAAAGATCTTAAAGAGAAAAAAGCACAAATTAAAAGTCAATTAACACTTCTAGATAAAGAAGATAGAGCAAAAAAAGAAGAGTTAGAAAAACAGTTGATGAGTATCTCTATGCTAATAAGAAAAAGTAACAATATTATTAAAAAGGGTTAATTTTGCATATTACAAATAAAATCTCAAGAACCTTTGGAAGATTTGCAAGATATAAGTTCCCTAAACCAATACAAATAACTATCAACTATCTATATGTTAAGCTTCTTAAGCTTAATATGGAAGAGTTTTATCCAAGTTCAAGCTATAAAAGTCTAAATGCTCTTTTTACAAGGGAGCTTAAAACTCCAAGACAAATAGATAATAGTCTAGATAACTTTATCTCTCCATCAGATAGTTTTATTACTGAGTGTGGAGAGCTAGATCATGGAACTTTGCTTCAAATAAAAGGTATGAGTTATAGTCTAAAAGAGCTTTTAAGCCAATATATAGATGAAGACAATCTCTCAAAAGTAATAAATGGTACATTTATGAACTTCTATCTCTCCCCTAGTGATTATCATAGATATCATAGTCCATATTTTGCTAAAGTAAATAAACTTATTCATATACCTGCAAAACTATACCCTGTAAATATGCCATATCTCAAAAAAGAAAAAGACCTCTTTATCAAAAATGAAAGAGTAGTCCTAGAGTGTCAAACAAAAGAAGGAAAGTTATTTTATATGGTTTTTGTAGGTGCTTTAAATGTTGGTGATATGGTTTTTACTTTTGAAAACAATGTAGAAACAAATAAAGATTCAAATACTATTCAAGTATATGAGTATGAAGATCTATATATCTCAAAAGGTGAGTGTTTAGGGTACTTTAAGATGGGTTCAACTGTGGTTATAGTTTGGGAAAAAGATTTTATTAACTTGGAAAATTTAATAAATTCTAAAGTTAGTTTTGGCACAATTGTAGCCAAAATATTATAATTTCAATAAAAAGGATAAAAAATGGCAACAAAAGAACTATGTAGAATAGATTTAAGTGGTACACAAAAAGGAGCTATTATAGTAGCAAATGTAAGTGAGCCTTATGGAGCAAATACTGATGATGTAGTAAGTATAGGTATAGCACTTAATGGACAAGATGTAGAGTGGAAAACTCATATTCCATATGATAATATAGATGCACTTATAGAGGCTCTAAAAGCAGCAAAAGAGGCTAATAAATAAGTTATGTTTAGATACATAGCCTCGTTTATTTTAGCAACGACTCTTGTTTTTGCAAATCTTTTTGCACCTAGTGATGATGATTTTTTAGAACCAAATGAAGCTTTTAAAACTCACTCTTTTAAAGAGGGTGAGTATATAGAATTTGAGATAAAGTTAGGTAAAAATATCTATCTTTATCAAGATAAATTAGAGCTTTTAATAACATCTCCTAGTAAGATTGATATCACAAATAAGATAAAATTACCTGATTTTGTAGAGTACAATGAATCAAAAGCTATTTTTGATCAAGCTAATATATCAGTACCCACAAGCTTAATTGATGAGTTAGTAGATAGTGGTGAATTTGCTTTGGAGCTCAAATTTCAAGGCTGTTCTAGTGC
>JAAYJJ010000095.1 GCA_012522985.1 Aliarcobacter butzleri | reverse complement strand
TATATACTCTACAGTTTCATTGTTATTTGTTTGAAACATAGCAAAAAGTTCATCATTTGTTAAAGGTGAGCTAAAACTTATATAGTAACTTATAAACAAAATTGGAATAAAAGATAAAATCAAATATAGTACAATAGATATTGTTATTGCTTTTAAAGGTTTTAATTTATCAAAAAGGATTATTAATATCAAAGATATACTTAATATACTCGTTGTATATGACAGTAAAGAAGCTCCATCTAAGCTACCCATAGACAAGCCTTGAGCGGTAGAATATAACACAAAAACTACAAAAGATGCTATAGTTACGGAAGCTTGGTTTTTACTATAAGATAGATATAAAAACAGTAACCACGATAAAAGAGATATAATAAACAATACAATATTATAGGTACTGTTTTCTATAAAAACTTTTATAAAAATAAAAGCATAAACTATAATAGCACTCCACAATGCTAACCAATAAAAACTATACTCTTTTTTTCTTAATCTACTCATTTTTATCTATCTTTTCAAACACCACATATCCATTGACAACTTCTTTAAAAACAAAGTTTTTTGCCATCATCTCCTCAAAACTAAAGTTTAAAATAGTTTTAGAGCTATATGGACTAATAATAAAAAAATCTGGATCTATCTCATCAAAAAGAGCAAAAAACTCTTCTTCACTAATCTTAACTTCTGACACATATCTTAAAGAAACATCATGTAATGTTGGCTTATGATCAGTCCATCCCAAAGCACAAGAAGGATAAATAGACATTGTAGGATTTAGATATATTCCCATATAACCATCACTATTCATAGATGTAAATAATATTTTTTTATTTTTATATTTTTCTGCTTTTAAAAATGATAAATTCTCTAGTTTTTTATCTATAGTTTTTGCATTATCCTTGATAGCTATAATATCTTTTACAAAAACTATCATCAACAATAATGCTACTATCACAAAAAAAGATTTTGATCCTAAATATCCAAAAAGAGTCCTTTTATCTATAAACTCTTTTATATTATCGACTACTTCATAGATTCTACCTTCTACAAACTCTTTTAGTAGATTTGAAAATAGTATCACACTAAAAGCCACTATCAAAGGATACAAAAGAGTAAAAAACCTAAGTTGCATTATCATCATAGGTAGTACAAATATGATGACTTTAAGTAGTTCATTTTTGGGCTTAAGTACAAGATATACAAGCATAGAAAAAGCCATAAAGCTAAGCATTACTACAAAGCTTCCAAAGTGATTGACTACTTCAAGCGGTATCAAAAATGGATAAGTCTCCCCCACACTATAAGAGCCTCTTAAAGAGTCATTGGATAAAACAAGCTTTGTTATATAGACAAATCCATCTAAATCATACCATAGATGAAAAGCACTTCCTATCACTCCAGCAAAAGCAATAGCAAAAAAGGCTCTAAATTGCCCTAAAACAAGCTTTACATAGCCTATATATCCCATAAAAAACCAATATACATAATACATAGGAGCATAAAGTATAGATACCACAAAAATAGCCACATTAGATCTAAAAAGCAAAACATACAAAGCAAAAAGTCCACTTAAGACTTCTGGTCGAAGATTGAAGTATTTGATAGTTAAAAGTGGTAAAAATATAGCAAAAAAGAGTACTATACTAGGAGTTAGTTTTGAATACTTTTTAAAAGCCAAAAAATACCACAAAGATAAGAAAAAATAGACAAAACTATTAACTGCTATATAGATATTGTTATGAGTACTAAACTCTCCAACAAAACCCAAAAACTTATGCCACATAAACCATGGATCATACTCTCTAAAAAGTGTATGTATATAGGCCTTTTGCCAAGATTGCAAATCCTGCGACATTGTAGCCATAGCAAGATGTCTCCATCCATCATCATACATAGTATATCCAAGTAGATTTATCATAAAAACTGCATTTGCAAATAAAACTACTACTATAAAAGCTTTTGAGTTTAAAAGATTATTTACTTTCATGATACTCTTTTTCAGTGTTGATACTCCATAGTTTATCTTGAGTACTCAAACCCTCTATGATATCAACAGCTTCAAATGCACTCATCATAGAGTGATCCATATTGTTGTATCTATGTTGTCCATTTCTTCCTATACAGTAGAAGTTATCTAAAGATTTAAGATGTGATATAAGTATATCTAGCTTCTTATAAGATCCAAAATATGATGGATATGCCTTTTTGACATAGATTATAGTTGAGTCTACTACATCATCTTTTTTTATAAATCCTAGCTTCTCAAACTCTTTTATAGCCATAGAGATAAACTCCTCTTTTGGCATACTCCACATCTTATCACCCTCTTGACAAAAATACTCCAAACCTACCCATTTAAGATTTTTATCATTTACTAGATATGGTGACCAGTTATTAAAAAACTGCACTCTTCCTAGCAAAACATCATTTTCTTGGATATAGATCCAATTATCATCAATATTATCTATTTTAAACTCTTTTAGAAGTAAACCAACAGTGATAAAATCCCTATAAACAAGATCTTTTGCTATATCATTTTCTTTAGCTGAAGATATATTATCATCAAAGCTTTTATATAGATCTTTTAAAGCCATTGAAGATATTACGATATCAGCTTCATATCTTTGATCTTGGCTATATAAGATATATTTGTCATTTTCTTTACTTATTTGTGATATTGTAGTTTTATATATAAGCTTAGCCCCTCTATCAACTACTATATCAGCCACTCTTTGCCAAAGTTGTCCTGGGCCATATTTGGGATAAGAAAACTCTTCTATCAAAGAGGTTTCTATTTGTTTGTTTTGAATACGAAATAGTTTTTTAAAAGCATGACTCAATACAGTAGATATAGATAAGCCCTTAACCCTTTGATATCCAAAGAGTGGATCTATCTTATCACAAGGCACTCCCCAGACTTTGTAAGTATAGTCTTTAAAAAATGTCTCATATAGCTTTGATCCAAAGCGGTTAATAAAAAACTCCTCTAAACTATACTCTTTTTTCTTAAAAACTAGACTTTTTATATATGTTAGCCCTATTACCATCATCCTAAAAAGTCCTAAGTTTTTGATAGTTGTTAGGTTTAGAGATATTGGATAGTTATAAAATTTCCTCTCAAAATAGATCCTTGATTTTCTACTTCTTAGTAAAAAATCCTCTTCTAAAATCTTATGCCACCATCTATTGACTCTATCTATTTTACTAAAAAACCTATGCCCACCAAGGTCTATTTTATTGCCTTGATAATCTATAGTTTTGGAGATCCCTCCTACTATATCTTCACTTTCAAACAAGACAACATCATAACCCTTTTTTACAAGCTCATAAGCAGCACTAAGCCCTGCTGGACCTGCTCCAATAATAGCAACTTTTTTCAAATCACCCCTTAAAATACAAAATATTTCCTAGCCAAATAGTTCCAAAAAAAGACTATTGCAGTAGATATAAGCTTAGAGCTTACAAGCTCAACACCCAAAACACTATAAGATATATAAATAATAACTACATTTAAAAGTAGCCCTATAGCACTAATACTATATACTAAACCTATCTCTTTAGATTTTGTATATCTAGTACCACTACTAAATACATACTTTATACTTAGTAGATAATTCACCAAAGTACCTAAAACAAAGCTTATAATAGCCACTAAGATATAGTTGTATCCTAATACCTTAGCTAGTAGTACAAAAACCCCTATATCTACTATAGCAGCCATCGCACCAACAAAAAAATATTTGATTATATTCATAATGTTTAACTTTTTAGTTATTTTAGCATATATTTACTTATATATAAAGGTGACATTGAAATGTCACTTCCAAGCGATATTCTGGAAGTGAGACTTTCTCTGGAAGTGAGACTTCAGTCTCACCAAGTGAGGTTAAAACCTCACCTCCAAGGTGACAATGAATTGTCACTTCCAAATACTAATTCTGAACGCTTAACTCTGAACGCTTAACACTATCAACTCACAACTCACCACTCACGATTCACCACTCACTTATATCTAGCCTAAACTATAAAAAAAATTATATTTTTATGAAAAAAGCTAAAAAACTATTGTATTTAAAGAATTTTTATGATAAAATATCAAAAATGCTAGAAGGAGAAGTTTATGATAAACTTTTTGAAAAAGACGTTAAAAGATACAAAAGGTGCTATGGATAAGATCTTAGTTACACTACTGCTTGTTATAATAGCTGTTGGTTTAGTAGTAGGACTTGGTGGTTGGATGAAGGATGAAATTAACGTAGTAAAAAATCAAGCGAACACACGAATTGGAGAGGTATTGGATGATAATGGGCTTTCTGGTAAATAATCACAAAGAGTGTTTTAGATATATAGGAATATGATTGGAGCGGATACTTGTAACACTTCTTATGGTAATCCTAGCTGTTACAAGTGTGGTTGCAGTCTATAGGTACTTTGATGGACAGGGTACTTATGTCCAAGATAAAATAGATAAAGCCTTGGATGATTTTTATGGCAAATAAGGATAGCACTTCTTGATAGTAGTACTATCCTTTTATATAGTCTCTTTGTTTTTGGTATATTTTGATTGTACAAGATATACCGTACCCAATGAACTCATAGCACTACTAGGGGTGATGATAGTAACTTTTGGTTTACTTGATGGAAGTGCTACATGGATGTATCTAATCTTGCCCCTTTTTCTTATTGTGTTCTTTTATGTGGTATCTCTTTTGGGGCTTGGATTTGTAGGTGGTGGGGATATAAAATATCTTATTTTGATCTCTATGTATATAAACCATCCTCTAAAGTTTGCATGGTATTTGATAATAAGTGGGATTTTACAACTTCTTTTTTTGCTCTTTTACCAAAAGATTAAAAAAAGACGTTTTGCTCCTATGGTACCTGCTATGTTTGTAGCCGTAGTGCTTTGCGATATATGGATATAGGATAGAAAATGAAACATACTCCAAACAATCTACTTAAAAAATTATTTACTAAAGTAAAATACAAAAAATCAATCATAGATCAGATATTTTTGGGATTTTTCTTGATTTTTGTACTTGTTGGACTAGGTGCTACTGTAGCTGATGAGATAGAAATGAGAACCAAATACACTAAAGCCCAAGAGATATCACACTGTGTTACTAGGGCTTTGAGCAAAACCTATATAAGAACCAAAAACATAGATCTTTCCAACCAAATAGCTCAAGATATACTCAAAGGTACTCCTTTGGGTAGAGAAATGATAGAAAATGGTAATATCAAGTTTATGTGGATAGACACTACAAATGATACAGTAGCAGACTTTGTCAAAGTCGAGATAAGTGGCTTGGAGTATAAAGGTTTTTGGTATAGCTTGGTAGGTGCTGGTAGTTTTAAGATAGATGATATCATATATGGTGAGTTCTTTAAACAAGAACCAGCAGAAATAAGTATGCATTTTGGACATAGTAAAGCTGGTTATGACAATGTAATAGGTGTATATAGACTTGACAAAAACGGCTGTATCGTAGATCCAGAGGTAATCATCATTTATGATAGCAAAAACAAAAATAAGCAAGTCAATCTTGAAAAAGTTGTTACAGGATCTGGTTGGAGATTTTTTATGATATCTGATGGTAATAAAGTAAAATACAATAAAAAAAATATCTCCTTAGGACCTATTGGGATCAATAACGGATGTCATCCAACAAATAGAAAGCTTGTAATCAACGGTGAAGTATTAGATGAAAACAAAGGCAATACAGGGCTTTTCTCAAAACACAACAGAGATGCCTATTTTCAAGATACAGCATTCAACCTTGATGGATATGATCATATGCATATAGTAGCCAAAAGCCAACATCAAGCATATATCAACTTTATAACTGGTGATTTTCCTAAATACAAATGTACAAAAAGAGGACCTTTAGGTACTTGTTTATGGTGGGAAAAGACCAATGAAGATGATAAATGGGCTTCATGGGAGTATTATGCTGAACAAAACGGTATATTATACGAGTACGGCGAAGATCCAAAAGATGAGTATATCATAACCTTTGAAGATCAATGGAAAGGTGGAGATAAAGACTTTAATGATGCTATTTTGGATACTACTCAAGAACTTGTACCTATAAGTATAGAAGAAGGAGAACTTGCTATGGGTAGTGAAGGCGGAGAAGGATATACTATAGTCGAGGAATATATACCATCGCTTTAAGAGTTTATTAGGAAGTGACAATTCATTGTCACCTTGGAGGTGAGGTTTTAACCTCACTTGGTGAGACTAAAGTCTCACTTCCTAAAAACCACTTGGAAGTGACATTTTCTCAAAGAGAGTGCTAAAGCACAAGAATGTCACCAACTCTTAACGCTGAACGCTTAGCTCTTAACACTTGGTGGGTGAGACGCAAACCTTACTTCCTAAAAACCTTTATCTAAAAACATCTCTATATCCACATCAAGTTTACTAAAAGCAAAGACCTTTTTGCCTAAGTCTTTTAGACTTGCTCCTAAGTGGTATAATATCTTATCATCTATGATAATAAACCTATCATGAAAGTTTTTGTTTATTTTTAACTCTATATTGGTATATTGTTTTTGGTATTTTATATAGTCTAAATTTAATTGTTTAGAAATATTTTGAGTATATATAGTAAAATGAATATTAGGATATTTACTAAATAAAGTCAAAACACTATCATCTATATAGTTATCTATTAATACTACTTTACCCTTAGCCTCTTTGAGTAAGTCATTGATAAATACATAAGCATCAAATATTTGTCCGTTATAGAAAATACCTTGAGTTGGTATATAAGTATTATCAACAATCTTGCTCTCTATACTTTCAAGCCTATTTCTTAAAGAACTAACATTGTCTTCT
>JAAYJJ010000094.1 GCA_012522985.1 Aliarcobacter butzleri | reverse complement strand
GTATTTTAGCACTATATTTACTACTTATCTCTTTTAATGCACTTAAATCATCATATTTTATTTTATCTTGATTTAGAGCATTTAATACTGTTGGAGAAAACTTAGTCCACTCAGCTGTAGAATAAACTACCACTTTAAGTGGAAGTTGTTTTAGATTTTCATATGATTTAATACAAGTTGCAGTATGAGGATCCATCAAATAACCATCTTCTAAATACTCTTTGATAGTACTTTTACAATACTCATCATCACAAAATGTAGCTCCAAAATCCTCTTGAATTCGTAAAACTTCATCTTTTGATAGTAAAAACTTATTATTTGTATTTAGTTCATCCATAAGCTCTTTTGTTCTTATAGCTCCAAACATATCAAATAAGATTCTTTCTATATTTGATGATTTAAGTATATCCATAGCTGGAGAGTTAGTCATAATAAGCTTTTTATTTGTAAGATCATATTTTCCTTCATTGATCCACTCTGTAAGGATATTGTTTTCATTTGAAGAGATTAAGATTTTTTCTATTGGTAATCCCATCTTTTTAGCATAATAAGCTCCCAAAGCATTACCAAAGTTACCACTTGGTACTACTAAATAGATCTTTTCACCCAAAACTATCTCATTTTTGTTTAAAAGCTCTATATATGACCAAAAATGATATACTATTTGAAATATAATTCTTCCAAAGTTTACAGAGTTTGCAGCACTTAGCTTTAAGCCAAGATTCTCTAACTCCTCTTTAAAACTACTACTTGCAAGTAAGTTTTTAAGAGCATTTTGTGCATCATCAAAGTTACCTTTAATACCCAAAACCTTTAAGTTTTCTCCATCTTCGGTAACCATTTGAAGTCTTTGTACATCACTTGTACCACCATCTGGATATAAACATCCTACTTGGATATTTTGTTTATTTTTAAAAGTACTTAGTGCTGCTGGTCCTGTATCACCACTAGTAGCTGCTAAAATAAGATAGTTATCACCTTGTTTTTGTGCAATAGAAGATAATATATACCCAAAAGGTTGTAATGCCATATCTTTAAAAGCTCTTGTTGGTCCATGATAAAGCTCACATACAAAAAGATCCTCTTTTACCTTTACAAGTGGTGCTGGATTTGAACTATCATCAAATCTATCATAAAGCTCTACAGCCTTATCAAAAATCTCTTTATCTATATCAACTTCAAAGATATCATTTAAAACAAAAGAAGCTAACTCTTTATATGATAGACTCTTTAGTCTATCTATCTCTTCTAAGCTTAGTTGTGGTAATGTTTTTGGTACATAAAGTCCACCATAAGAAGCACTTGGACTTAAAATAGCTTGTGAAAAACTAACCTCTTGTGGATTTTGTGTATTATTTCCTCTTGTTTCTATAAAATTCATAATATTCCTTATTTATTGTTGTAAAAATTGTGTTCCTATACCTTCGCTTGTAAAAAGCTCCAATAAAATAGAGTGTTCTACTCTACCATCTATAATATGAGCTTTTTGTACACCATGTTGTACTGCATCCAAACAAGCATCTACCTTTGGTATCATACCACCAGCTATTGTTCCATCTGCTTTTAGTTTATCAACATCTTCTTGGTTTAATGAAGCAATTAGCTTTTTATCTTGATCAAGTACACCTACAGTATCTGTTAGAAATAGAACTTTTTTTGCTTGTAGGGCAATAGCTATTTTACTTGCTGCTATATCAGCGTTGATATTAAACCCTAAATGATTTGCTATAGAGCTATCAGCAATAGGAGCTATTACGGGAACAAACTTTTCACCTATTAGTTTATGTAAAACATCAGCTTTTATATGTGTGATACTTCCAGTATATCCAAATTTACCATCATCTTTTGCTACTGCTTTTATAAAGCTTGAATCTTTACCACTTATACCTATGGCTTTTGCCCCGTGGTGATTTAAAAGTGAAGTGATGTTTTTGTTAATTTCACCACTTAAAACCATCTCCACTATCTTCATAGCATCAGCATTTGTAACCCTATGTCCATCAATAAACTCCGATTTAATATCTAGTTTATTTAAAAGCTCATTTATCTTAGGTCCTCCACCATGAACAATAACGGGTTTTATCCCTACTAAAGAAAGCAACACTATATCTTGGGCAAATTTATCCCTAAGCTCTGGAGTAAGCTGTGCAGCTCCACCATACTTGATAACTATTGTCTCACCACTAAACTCTTTGATATATGGCAAAGCAGCAAGAATAGTCCTTACTTGTAGAGATTTTTTCTTCATTAGACAAACTCCATTTTCAAATATCTTATTATACTAAAAGTCTAATAAATTTTCACTCAAAACTATCGTTAAAACTCCAAAGTTCCATCTATTGCAAAATTTGCCTTAGAATCAAGCTCCGCATGGCTTAAAACAGCAACATCAAGTCCAAATTTTTCAAAAATCTCAGAGATTCTTTTTCTAAGAAGAGGATCAACAACCATAACTACTTTTGAAATTCCTGTAGCTTCTACACTTTGTACTAACTCTTTTGTTTTAGTAACAAGGCTATTTATCTCTCCTATACTAAGAAGCAACTGCGTTACACCGTGTTGCTCTTTTAGTTTAGTGATAAACTGTTGTTCTAGCTCTGGTTTTATGTTAAGAATATGCAAAATCCCATCACTATTTTTAAACTTTTCTGTTATTAGTCTAAAAAGCTTAGCTCTAACATGCTCTACTAAAACATCAGGGACTCTAGTATATTCAGATATATCTGCAACTGCTTCAACAATAGTTAGCATATCTATTATTGGTATTTTTTCATGTAGTAGCTCTTTACATACTTTTAGAAGTGTTCCATAACTAGTTACTTTCATAGCCTCTTCTATAACTACAGGGAAATCCTCTTTTAGCTTATCTACAAGATCTACAATATCTTGTCTAGTAATAATATCCTCAGCATATTTTTTGATAAACTCACTAATATGTGTTGATATAATAGTAGCAGCATCAACAACAGTATATCCTTTCATAAGAGCATCTTCTTTATATTCAGGATTGATCCAAATAGCATCAAGTCCAAAAACAGGCTCTTTTACTCTTTTGCCCTCTAGTTTTTGGCTACCTATTCCACCCATAGCCAAAAGCTTATCAACTTCAACATTGCCCTTTGCTATAGGGATTCTTTTAAGATATAAAGAGTATTGATTGTACTCCAAGTTTGGATCATCAGAGATTTTGATTTGAGGGATAATAAATCCTAGCTCAGCTGCAATAGTTTTTCTAATACCTCTTATTTTATCTAAAAGCTCATTATCCCCTTGAAGTAGTTTTAAAAGCCTAATACCAAGTTTAAGCTCCAAAATATCCATCTTCATAATGCTTTCAATAACTTCAGCATCATTTGGTTTTGTTGCTTTTAGTTTTTGTTCTTTTAACTCTTCTACACTAGTAGCGGAGATTTTTTTCTTTTGTACACTTTGTGGTGAAGTTTGAAAAAATCTTGTTATTGCATTATCTTGTTTTTGCTCTATCATATAGATAGTATATCCTGTAAAACTAAGGATTGCTCCTATCATAAAGAGTATCCCTGTAGGAAAGCCTGGTAAAAGTCCAAATAAAATAAGTCCAATTCCAACTAAAATCAAAGATTTACTATCTTTTACAAGTTGGGCAATTGATTGGTTTGCAAATCTCTCTTCATCCATATTGGATCTAGTGATAATAATAGCCGTTGCTGTTGATAGCACTAGTGCAGGAAGTTGTGCAACTAAACCATCACCTATAGTTAAAATAGTATAAATCTCTCCACTTTGAGCTACTGTTAGGTCGTGTTGAAATATCCCTATTAAAAGTCCACCTATTACATTGACTAGTGTTATAATAATACCAGCAACCGCATCACCCTTTACAAACTTACTAGATCCATCCATAGCCCCATAAAAGTTTGCTTCAGAGATAAGCTCTTTTCTTCTTTGTTGAGCCTCCTTATCATCTATAAATCCAGCATTTAAATCAGCATCTATAGCCATTTGTTTACCAGGCATAGAATCAAGTGTAAACCTAGCAGTTACCTCAGCAACCCTAGTAGCACCTTTGGTTATAACCATAAAGTTAATAAGTACCAATATTACAAAAACTATAATACCAATAACCAAATTCCCACCAACAACAAAATCCCCAAAAGCGGCAATTATACTACTAACTGCTTCTGGACCGTTATGTCCTTCACTTAAAATAGATCTAGTTGTGGCTATATTTAATGCAAGTCTAAAAAGTGCCAAAATCAAAATAAGTGTTGGAAAAGTCGTAAGATCCGATGGTTTTTGGATATAAAGTGAAATAAGTAAAATAAGTAAAGATAAAGATAATGATACTGCTAGGAAAAAATCCAGTGCCGCTTGTGGCAATGGAACTATAATAATAGTTAATATTGCCACAAAAAGTGCGACTGTGATTAAGTCTTTTGAAAATATCCTTTGCAACATCATTAAGTTTTATTTTACCTCTATCTAATAAACTTAATCAAAGACAAATCATTTACTTTAGAGATAGTTGTATATAAAGCTGAATATGTCATCTCTAAAGCTTTCATCTCCATAGCTACCTTTCCTAGATCTGCTCCTGCTGTTTCTTGGTAAAGAATATTATAGTGAGTTAGTTGTGTATTTATATGCTCCAAAGATTGGTTAAAAATACTATTTCTAGCTCCTAGTTTAGCATGTGCCACATTGGATGCATCATATGCACTTTTGATACTATCAAGCTTAGATCTTACTATCTCATCTTGATCTACTGATGATGTGATTTTTGTTCCATCCATCTCATATCCATTGAGTGCTGCTATAATTACACTCATATCATCAAATATATTTCTTTTTGCTTCTAGCAATAAACCACTTTGAGAAAGTGTTTGTGTGCTATATGTTCCATCTGGATTTTGTGTAAGAGTTAAAGTATCGCTAGTAATATCACCATTCATATCATATTTAACCAAAAGATTATTAACACTATCTAGTTTCCACTCCAAACCACTACCATCTATTACTCTATCTGATGGATCAAAGTTTAACTTATCTCCTTTGATAGCACTATCAGTAGTATAAAACATTATATCAAATCCAGTTACACCTCTATCTCTATAGCTATTTGGTGCAACTGCTATTTGTCTAAGTAAGCCATCTCCATTGTATGTAACCTTACCATAATCTGGGTCTCCTATATTATCAAATCCACTAGATTTTTGAAATGGTCTTATTGTAGTATCTGATCCACTAAAAAGATACTCCCCATCAACTGTTTCATTTAAAACCATAAAGATATTTTCTCTAAAACCTTCTAATGCCTTAGCTATAGCGCTCTTTGCACTCATATCCATACCTGCATTTAAAGACTTTAAGATCTCTGATTGAAATGAAGCTAATTCATTTTTAATCTGATCTACAGATATATCTGAGACATTATTATATGCTGCTGTTTTTTCTACTTGGCTCTTTAGTCCATCATATGTTCTTATTCTATCGTTTATATGAAGCTCTTTTGAGTACAGTACACTATCATCACTACCTCTATCTAACAACTTTCCTGTTGCCATTTGGTAATTAACCTTTTTATACTCTTCATTTAGGTTATTTAACCTAAACATCATTTGATCTGATAAATTTATCATGATACCACCTCTTTCAAAAGATTTACTATCGTATCGAAATCATATTTTTGCTCTTGTGCTTGAGATAAAAAAGCTGTAACTTTATCTTTTCTTGCCAAAGCTTCATCAAGCTCTTTATCTGTTCCACTTTTGTAAGCACCTACTCGGATTAACACTTCATTTTCTTTTATAAGAGATAATACCTTTTTTAACTTTAAAAAGCAATTATAATGCTCTTTTAATACAACTTTATCCATAACTCTTGAGGCTGATTGCAAAATATCAATAGGAGGATAGATTCCACTTTGTGTTAGCTCTCTTGTAAGGACTATATGTCCATCTAGTATAGATCTACTTTGGTCTGCTATTGGATCGTTCATATCATCACCATCAACAAGTACAGTAAAAAATGCCGTAATAGATCCTAGTTTATTATTACCAGCTCGTTCCATAAGTTGAGGCAAAAGTGCAAAAACAGAGGGTGGGTAGCCTCTACTTACTGGTGGCTCACCCGTACTAAGCCCTATTTCCCTTTGAGCCATAGCAAATCTTGTAACACTATCCATAATAAGCAGTACATCATGTCCTTGATCTCTAAAAAACTCAGCAACCGCCATAGCTGTAAAAGCTCCATATTTCCTCATCAAAGCAGACTCATCACTAGTTGCAGCAATAATAACAGTATTTTCTAGATTACCTCCTAAGTTATACTGTATAAACTCTGGTATTTCTCTACCTCTTTCACCAATAAGAGCAACTACCTTGATTTGAGCTTCACAACCCTTTACTATCATACCCATTAGGGTTGATTTTCCAACCCCACTCCCAGCAAAAATACCTACTTTTTGCCCTTTGCCACTTGTAAGCATTGAGTCTATTGCTTTTACACCTGTAGCAAAAACTTTATTGATAACTCCCCGCTCAAGCGGAGGAATACTAGGCTTATTTAATGAAGATGTATAAGGTACATCTTGAACCTTTCCACCATTGTCTATAGGCTCACCTAGGGCATTTAAAACCCTTCCCAAAAGCCCATAGCCACAATTAATAGCAAGTCCTTCTTTTTGTAAAAAAACTCTATCATTTATCCTAAAACCATCTATAAAAGAAAAAGGAACTATTTTAAAGTTTTCTCCTTCTATAGCTGTTATCATCCCCAAAACCTTATATAGATTTTGTTCTGATTCTATCCTTACTGTATCACCAACGGCTACATCTATACCATTTGCTATAAT
>JAAYJJ010000093.1 GCA_012522985.1 Aliarcobacter butzleri | reverse complement strand
TATTGAAGGAAGTAGAGCTTTGATTATAGAAGTTCAAGCTCTTGTAGCAGAAAGTACTTTTCCTAATCCAAAAAGAAGTGCTACAGGCTTTGATTCAAATAGACTTACTATGCTTCTTGCTCTTTTAGAAAAAAAGCTCGATTTACCTTTTAATAGATATGATGTTTTTATCAATATAAGTGGTGGTATGAAGATCAAAGAAAGCTCTGTTGATTTAGCTGTAATTGCAGCTATTATTAGCTCTTTTAGAAACCGCCCTATCTCCAAAGAATCTATTTTTATAGGTGAAGTTAGCTTAACTGGTGAGATAAAAGATGTTTATTCTATGGAAACTAGACTCAAAGAAGCATCAGCACAAGGTATCACAAAAGCTATCATAGCAACAAAGCCATCAATAAAAACAGATATCAAATGTTTTTATGTAGATGAAGTTGTCAAAATGATAGAGTTGTTTTAAGATATTAACAAAAATTATGCTATAATGTTATCATTACAACAATATCAAAAGGGAAGATAAATGCTAAGAAATAGGTGTGCTAGGGTACAAATGGAAGAGATGTATATGAGGCTTGTTATTGATTATGACAATAAAGAGTTTAAAAAAGAGATAGAAAAAGCAATCTCAAAGATAGAAAAAGAGACAAATATGTTTCCTTGCGTAACAAGAAGAGCAATAAGTCCTGTTGCTGGTAATTTTTCTATAGAATTTGATACAAGTGATTCCAATAGAGATGCTGGTGAGTTTTGCGACAAAGTTCTTAAAAAACTCAAAATTGATAGTTGCAATGAGTAATATAGAAATAGACAATCATACAGATATAGAGTTTGATTACACTATAGCCGAACAAATAACTAAAGATCTTACACAAAAAGAGATAGAGTTAATCATAACAAATAACAACTTTATCCAAAAGATAAATAAAGAGTATCGAAACATCAATAAACCAACAGATGTCTTAAGTTTTCCACTTGAGGATACTCCTTATGCACCTCTTGGAACTGTTATAATAAGTGTAGATTATGTACAAAAAAAAGCAAAAGAGTACAATCATAGTTTAGATGATGAATTTACACTTTTATATCTTCATGGACTTTTACATCTTCTTGGATATGATCATGAAGTTGATAGTGGTGAGCATAGATCAAAAGAAGAAGAGTTTATAAACAAATACAAGCTTCCTTCAAGCCTTATAATAAGAAATATATAATATTTTGGATTTTAATATATGGATAGATTTTTAACTAAATTTTTTATAATTTATTTTATTTTATTAACATCTCTTTTTGCAGTTGATTTTAAGATAGCATCATACAATGTAGAGAATCTTTTTGATTTAAACTATGATAAAACAGAGTATGATGAATATATCCCAAACAAAACAAACTGGAACGAAGATACACTTAGTATAAAACTACAAAATACATCTACAGTACTTAAAGATCTAAATGCTGATATAGTAGGACTTCAAGAAATAGAATCACAACAAGCTTTAGATCTACTGTTAAAATACTTACCAGAGTATAAATATAGTGCTTTTATCAAAAATCCACAATCAGCTATTGGTATAGGCTTGATTTCAAAATACAAAATAGTTAAATTTACTCCACTAGAAGTAGATCCAAATAACAACCACTCAAGACCTATTCTTGAAGTAGATATTAAAATAGAAGATAAAATAATAAAAATTTTTGTAAACCACTGGAGATCCAAAAGTGCAGCAGAAAGCTCAAGAATACCTTATGCAAAAGCACTTTATCAAAGGATAAAAGAGCTTAAATGTAATGAAGAATATATCATACTTGGTGATTTTAACTCAAACTATAATGAATTTGAAACATTTAAATATAATAGAAAGCTAAATGATACCAATGGTATAACAGCTATCAATGATATATTAAAAACTACAATTAACTCCAACTTTATAACAAAAGAAAATTATTTTGATTGTAAAAATAGAGTTCATTACAATCTTTGGTTAGATCTATCATCATACAAAAGATTTAGTTATAAATTTCAAGGGTCAAATGAAACTCCTGATTCTATCATAGTTTCTACAAACTTATTTGATGGAAAAAATATAGAGTATATAAATAACTCTTTTGAGGTTTTTGCCCCACCTTATCTATACAAAAAAAACTATATACAAAGATGGCAAATTGATAAAAAAGGATATCACAAAAAAAGAGGATATTCAGATCATTTACCTATTTTTGCTAGATTTAGTACAGATATATCAAATACCCAAAGTTTTTCAAAAGAGCTTGACTTAACAAAAATCTCCTCTCTTTATGAACTAGAGGAGATTACAACTCCTCTAGAGTTACAAAATGTTATAGTTATATATAAAACAGCCAATAGTGCTATTATCAAACAAAAAGATGGAAGATCTATTTTTATTTACAATGAAGCAAAAGAGCTTGAACTTGGAAAAGCTTATGATTTAATAGTTAGTAAAATATCTCTTTTTTATGGACAAAAACAGATAAATAAAATAGAAAACTTAAAACTTATCGATGAAAATATCAACTATAAGCATCTATTTTTAGATGTAAATAGTGTTAATTTAGATG
The DNA here is from genome assembly GCA_012522985.1 of Aliarcobacter butzleri. Taxonomy (GTDB): domain Bacteria; phylum Campylobacterota; class Campylobacteria; order Campylobacterales; family Arcobacteraceae; genus UBA6211. The sequence goes on along the minus strand of JAAYJJ010000093.1, from coordinate 4,423 downwards.
ATTACAATATTCAAAATGAGATAATAACAAATTTAAAAGGTAAATTTATAAAAAATAGACTTCAATACAATAATAAATCTATAAAATTATATGCAAAAAATAAAAATATCTTACCAGCTCAAAATAGTGATATTATTATTAAAAAAGCTCATCTTTCAAACTATCAAGGTAATATTCAACTTATCTTATATTCAAAAGATGATTATGAAATAGTTGGTAGCCATTGATTATTAAAGCATTTTTTACCAATAGTATAGGAATACTTACTTCAAGAATACTAGGCTTTATAAGAGATTTACTAACAGCATCTATTCTTGGAGCAAATATATATAGTGATATATTTTTTGTGGCATTTAAACTACCCAATCTTTTTAGAACTGTTTTTGCTGAGGGTGCTTTTACTCAAGCTTTTATACCAGCATATGCAAGAGCTTCTAAAAAAGCTAGATTTTCTACTATAATATTTATTAACTTTTTAGGGTTTTTACTACTTTTATCTATCTTTGTAACACTTTTTGCATCACTTATTACCAAGCTTATAGCAATAGGATTTGATCAAGATACTATAGATCTAGCAGCTCCTCTTGTAGCTATTAACTTTTATTATTTGCCTCTTATTTTTATAGTTACTTTTATGGGAGCTCTTTTACAGTATAAAAACCACTTTGCAACAACAGCCTTTTCAACAGCTTTGTTAAATATAGCTATGATAGTAGCCCTACTTCTAGCAAAAGATTTAGATCAATATGAAATAGTTTATTATTTAAGTTATGGTGTTATATGTGGTGGGATGCTGCAAGTTATTGTTCATATCATAGCTCTAAAAAGAAGACAACAACATAAAAATATAATCCTTTCATATAAAAAACTAAAAACCTTTACACATAATAAAACAAAAGAGTTTTATAGTAAGTTTTTTCACTCTACCATAGGTTCTTCAACTGCTCAATTATCAGCTTTTATTGATACTTGGTTGGCATCATTTTTAGTTAGTGGAAGTATTAGTTATTTATACTATGCAAATAGACTGTTTCAGCTTCCTTTGGCTCTTTTTGCTATAGCTTTATCTGTAGCACTCTTTCCTTCTATAGCTAAGGAAATCAAAAAAAACAATACAGATCGTGCTTTAAAACTTCTTAAAAAATCATTTTGGATACTTTTGGCACTTCTTGGAATCTCAACTTTAATTGGTATAGCGTTATCTTATCAAATAGTATGGCTTTTATTTGAAAGAGGAGCTTTTAGTAGCGATGATACTCACCATACATCTCTTGTATTGATAGCTTATCTTATAGGACTTATTCCATTTGGGCTAAATAAAATCTTTTCTTTATGGTTATATTCTCATCAAAAACAGCTAATTGCAGCTAAGATTTCGGCTAAATCTTTGGTAGCTAATATTATATTTTCTCTTATGCTAATAGTCCCTTTTGAGGCCTTTGGACTAGCTCTTGCATCAACTCTAAGTGGCTTTATTTTACTCTATTTAACACTAAAAGAGTTTGGATTAAAACTTTTTTGGCAAAGAATAATCAAAAGTTAGATAAAATACCATATGAAAGATTTATTAAAACAATATATACCTTATTATAAAAACTATATTAGAAAGTTTATTTATGCCTTTATTGGTATGACTTTAGTAGCTCTTGGTACTAGTGGAACAGCATATGTTATTAAGCCAGTACTTGATGATATATTTATAAATAAAGATCTTGATATGCTCTATCTTCTACCTTGGCTTGTAGTGGCTCTTTATTTTGCCAAAGGATTTGGTAAGTATATACAAGTTTATTATATCTCATATATAGGACAAGATATCATAAGAATAGTAAGAGATAAGCTTTTAGCTCATATTATCTCTTTGGATATATCTTTTTTTCACTCCAAACATGGTGGTGTTTTGATAAGTAGGATTACAAATGATATAAACCGTATCCAAAATGCAATATCCAATAATATTGCTGAACTAATAAGAGAATCCCTAACAATTATAGCTTTAGTAGGAGTTGTGATATATCAAAGTCCCAAACTAGCTTTTTATGGGCTTGTAGTCTTACCTTTGGCTGCTTATCCTCTTTCTATTCTAGCAAAAAAGATGAAAAGACTCTCTTTTTCATCACAAGAAAAGATAGCTGATATTATGTCTCATTTAAGTGAGATTTTTAACAATATAGAGATTATTAAAGCAAACTCTACTCAAAAACTAGAAGTTGATAAATTTTCTAAGCTAAATAAAAACTTCTTTGACATCAATATGAAAGGTGTAAGAACCAACGAATTAACCTCTCCTCTTATGGAGACACTTGGAGCTATTGCTGTAGCTGTTGTTATTATTGTAGGTGGACAAGAAGTTATTAGTGGTGAGCTTAGCGTGGGATCGTTTTTTTCATTTATGACGGCTTTATTTATGCTCTATACCCCTATCAAAAGGATCTCTTCACTTTATAACTCTATGCAAGATGCAGTAGCAGCCAATGAAAGAGTAAATGAGATCTTAGATATTAAACATACTATCAAAGATGGTACTCTTTTGCTTGATGAAGATATAAAATCTATAAGCTTTGAAAATGTATCTTTAAAATATGGCGATAAAGAAGCTCTTAAAAATATTAACTTAATAGCAAAAAAGGGTGAAAAAATAGCCCTAATAGGTGATAGTGGTGGTGGCAAAAGCTCTTTTGTAAATCTTATTATAAGGTTTTATGATCCATATAGCGGAGAAATAAAGTTTAATAATACCAATATAAAAGAGTATGATATCAAAAGTCTAAGAGATCATATAGCTATAGTAACTCAAAGAATATATATTTTCAACGATACAATAGCAAACAATGTAGCTTATGGGAGTGAATTTGATGAAGATAGAGTAATAGAAGCTTTAAAACTAGCTTATGCTTACGATTTTGTATCCAAAACACAAGATGGCATATATACAACCTTAGATGAGTTTGGTACCAATCTCTCAGGTGGACAAAGACAAAGAATAGCTATAGCAAGGGCTTTGTATAAAAATCCTCAAATTATTATATTTGATGAGGCAACTTCAGCACTTGATAATGAAAGTGAATCAATTATAACAGATGTTATTGATACTATTAGCAAAGAAAAAATAGTTTTTGTTATAGCTCATAGACTAAGTACCATAAAAACTGCTGATTATTTAGCTCTTTTTAAAGATGGAGAAATAGTCTCTTTTGGTAGTAGTAAAGAGCTACAAAATAACTCTATAGAGTATCAAAAGTTACTTCAAACCTCTTTGTAAATTTTAATTTTTTACTTTTTAAATATTTTTTTGCTATACTATATAGGATATTTTTACAATATCCAAATCAAACCACACTAAAATCTAAGGAGTTTTATGTCCCCAACAAGCTTACAAATCATTGCCGCGGTTATCTTTGCACTTGCTATTGTGCATGTTTTTTCTGTTAAATATTTTGAAAATTTAGCAAACAGAAGTGAAAAACACTCTGGACTTTTTCATCTTTTGGGTGAAATTGAAGTTGTTTTTGGTATCTGGGCTATGGTTTTAGTTTTGTTTATGTTTATTCTTTTAGGTAAAAACGAAACTATAGAGTATATGAATACTAGAAGTTATATAGAAACTATGTTCGTCTTTGTTATTATGGTTATAGCTGCAACTAGACCTATTTTGCAAACGGTTATATTTTTAGTCAAAAAACTATCCAACTCTTTACCACGTAAAGGTGCAACTGGATTTTATTTTGTTGTTATGTGTATTGTTCCAATTCTTGGCTCAATCATCACAGAACCTGCTGCTATGACACTAGCTGCACTTATACTATCTGATAAGCTTTTTTCTCAAGGAATCTCACAAAAACTCAAATATATGACCTTAGGAGCTTTATTTATCAATGTCTCAATAGGTGGAACTTTGACAAACTTTGCTGCACCCCCTATTTTGATGGTAGCAAATACTTGGGACTGGAGTACTAGCTTTATGTTTATGACATTTGGATGGAAAGCTATGATAGCTATTTTTATCAATACAAATCTAATTATTTTGCTTTTTTATAAAGAACTATCATCTATGAATATTCGTACATCTGTATCAGAACGAGAAGAGATACCATTTTCTATAGTACTTACTCATTTTATATTTTTATTTTTAGTTGTATTTTTTGGGCACTATCCTGTGATATTTATGAATATATTTTTACTATTTTTGGGTGTTACTTATCCATATCAACAATATCAAGATAGATTGATGTTAAGAGAGGGACTTTTGGTTACATTTTTCTTAGGCGCTTTAGTGATACTAGGCGGACAACGAGAGTGGTGGCTAAAAGATCTAATCTCAAGTATGTCAAATATAGCGGCTTTTGTAGGTGCTATTACACTTGGAGCTTTTACAGATAATGCTGCTATTACATATCTAGCTTCACTAGTAGATGGTTTAAGT
>JAAYJJ010000092.1 GCA_012522985.1 Aliarcobacter butzleri | reverse complement strand
TGGCAAGCCTTTACCAATATCATAAGCAAGGTTTTAACAGCTCCTTTTTCTTTGCTAGGATCTTTGTTTGGTTTTGAAGAAGATGAGATAAGTAGTGTTCCATTTTATTTTGGATCATCTCAAATAAGCCCTATATCACAAGAGCCTTTGGATAAAATAGTAGAAATCCTATCTCAAAGAGATAAGCTTATAATTAAACTTGCTCCTAGCTATGATGAGAAAAAAGACCTATTTGCTCTACAAGAGCTTAGCTTCAAAGATAGTGTAGAAAAGCTATTTAAAGAGATAAGCAAAGAAGAGTATGAAGCAAAATATCTCTCATACTTAGAAGATGGCTACCAAAACTCTAACAAAAAACTAAGTGAACTTCAAAAACAATATACAAAGGATGGAGTTTTAGAAGAGCATTTATATATAGAAGGATTAGAGAGCTTTTTGATAAAGCAAGAAAATATTGAGCCTCAAGCTCTTGAAGAACTAGCATATCTTAGAACACAGGCTATAAAAGAGTATTTAGCACTACAAGGTATAGATACAAAGCAAATAGAGCTTATTAAAACAATACAAAAGCATAAAAGCAAAGATGATAAGTTTTGCTCTATTGAGCTAAAAGTAGATGTATTACAAGAGGGTGATTAAAAGTGAAAAGTAGATATTTACAATCATGCCAAACTATTTTTTGGCAAAAAGTATTTAAAGAAGAGATTAAAAAACTAAAAGAGTTAATCAAAAAAGAAGATAAGATATTGAGTGTTGGATGTGGACCAGCTATAATAGAAAGAACTCTTAAAAAAGAGGGATATAATATAATAGGACTTGATATATCTAAAGAGAGCCTTGATAGAAGTGCTGATGATTTTAGGGTGATTGAAGCAGATGCAGCAAATATGAGTAAATATTTTAAAAATGATAGATTTGATGTGGTTTTTTATATAGCTTCTATGCAGTTTATACAAGAGTATGAACAAGCTATTAAAGAAACATATGCTATCTTATCTAGAGGTGGAAAAGTAATAATAATGCTAATCAATCCAAAATCAGAGTTTTATTATAGTAAAAAAGCAGATAAAAACTCATATATTCAATATATCAAACACCTAGAGCCACAAGCTATACTAGAGGAGTTGAAAAAAAGTTTTAATAATATAAAAACAGAATATTTTTTGGGAATAGATAAAGAAGAGATGTTTATAAGTAAGGATCCATCAAAAGCTGCTATTTTTCTTATAGAGGCGACAAAAGAGTAAGTTGAAACTTTGGGCAAAAGCCCAAAGTAAGGGGAGTTATTTATTACCCTTTTTTATCATTTTTGTAACAAGCGATAGTTTTTTCTTTAATGCACTTCTTACTTCTTTGTCACCTTTTGGTGTTTTTTTCAGTTGTGCTTTGATTTTTGATCTTTTTGATTTAAGCTCTGCTATTAGCTTTTTAGCTTTTTTTTCTTCTGGTCTTTTAAGTTTATCTTTTCTTAAGATTTTACCTAGTTTTGCTACTGCTTTTTGTAATCTCATGTTATTCTCCGTTTTTAGTATTTTGTATAAGATTTAATTATAAATACAACCCCATACAAGTAGCAACTTTATGCTATAAAGTCAAATAATAATACAATAGATAATCTTAATATATGGTTAGTAAAAAATCATCTTTAAAAAGCTAAGAAAGGCTATTTATGCCCTTTTTTAGCTTTGTTTTTATATCCATTTGGATTTTTACTTTGCCATAAAAAACTAGATTTGCACATATCATTTAAATCTCTTTTTGCAAACCAATTTAAAATAGTATTTGCTTTTTGTGGATTTGCATAACAAGATGCGATATCTCCAGCTCTTCTAGATACTATCTCTTTTTTGATAGTTTTTCCACTTGCCTTTTCATAAGCATCTACCATATCCAATACACTATACCCTACTCCCGTACCTATATTGAAACTTGAGTGTTGAAAGTTATACTGTTTAGAGTCCAAATATTCAAGTGCCTTTACATGTGCATTTGCTAAATCCATAACATGAATATAATCCCTTATACCTGTACCATCTGTAGTAGGATAATCCCCTCCAAAAATACTTAAAAACTCTCTTTTACCAATAGCCACTTGTGCAATATATGGCATAAGATTATTTGGAATACCACTTGGATCCTCTCCTATAGTACCATCTTCATAAGCACCAACAGGGTTGAAATACCTTAAAATAGATATTTTAAAACTATTATCACTTATATATAGATCATTTAAAATCCTCTCTATCATATACTTACTTGTTCCATATGGATTGGTAGTATTTCCAATAGGAGATTCTTCTACTATAGGACAAGACAAGGGATCTCCATATACTGTAGCACTTGAACTAAAAACTATCTTTTTACATCTATATTTTTTCATAACTTCAAGTAGTCTTATAGTTCCTACTATATTATTATCATAATACTCCAAAGGTTTTTGTACGCTCTCTCCAACTGCTTTTAGCCCAGCAAAATGAATAACACTATCTATATTATATTTTTTAAAAACTTTTTTTAAACTTTTTGTATCTCTAATATCACCTTTTATATAGACTATCTTTTTATTTATAATCTTTTCTACTCTTTTTAGAGCCTCTTTACTTGAGTTTGAAAAGTTATCATATACCACAAAGCTATATCCAGAATTATTTAGCTCTATCAATGTATGAGTAGCTATATATCCAGCCCCACCAGTAACAAGTATCTGTTTCAAATTTCCTCCTAATTTACCATTCAAATTGAAAAGTTGTATGTACTATTTTATATTTATGTTTTAAGTTACTATTTAAAGATTTCAAAATCTCTTGATATCTATCTAGTTCATCTTTATTTATTTTGATATGAGCTGTAAGAAAATTCATATCTTGAGTTATTTCCCATATATGTATATCATGTACATCTATTACATTTGATACTTCTAAAAGATGATTTCTTACCTCATCTATATCTATATGACTTCCTTCTAAAAGTGTATGAATAGCTCTTTTTAATATATCAAAAGCCCATTTTCCTATCACAAAAGCAACTATTAAAGCCAAAAATAGATCTATAAAATACCACGAACTATAATAAATAACAACATATCCTATTATTATAGCAACGGAAGATAAAGCATCGCTTAACATATGTACAAAAGCTGATTTTAGGTTGATATTTTCTCTATCACCTTGCATCAAAATAAATCCTGTTATGATATTTACAACTAACCCAATAGTAGCAACTACCATAGCAAGTTTGATATCTATGGTTTGTGGATTTATAAACCTATCAAATGCCTCATAAACTATCCATATAATAGATAACACTATGGTTATACCATTTATTAGTGCTGCTAAAACCTCTACTCTATAGTATCCAAAACTAAGCTTTTTTTGTGCCTCTTTACTTGCTATTATTATAGCAAACAAAGATATAATTAATGCAAAAGAGTGGGTAAACATATGAATTGCATCTGAAATAAGAGCTAAAGAGTTGGATAAAAAGCCATAAATAAACTCTAAAACCATAGTTATTATTGTGATTATTAAAGCTATTTTTAGAACTTTTTTATCGCTACTTCTATGATCATGATGATGTGCATGATGATCACCATTGCAAGAGTGAGAGTGTGATTTTAGATAAGGATGATGTTCATTGAGGCCTATATTACAGTTTTCCATATAGATTCCTTATAATTATACTAACAATAATAACAAGATACACTATTATCACTTAAAATAAAATGATATAATAAAACTTATTTATATATTATTGATATATTTAATACTATATGGGTATATCAGTAGAAAAATCTACTGATATAATTAATAGCTTAGAATTTGAGTATTTTTATCTAGCATTTTATCAGCTACTACCGGTGGTTTAGCTACACTTACACCTTCTAGTAGATCTTCAGCACTCTTTCCCGCATTTGGTAAGTATGGAGGACATACTTCTACTTTTACACCACCATTTATAAGGTTTTTCATAAGCATTTGTGGTGATTTGTCTTGTGGCTTAAGAAGAGTCTCTTTTGAGTCTTTTAGTGCTAAATCAGCCGCTTGTCCACATAGTAGTATATCAACATTTGCACCTTTTTCTTTTGCTTGTGTTGATAAAACCATAGACATATATTGTGTTAGTGCATCTGCACTAGTAACTACAACATAAAAATTCTCTGCTTTTTGTGAAGCATATGCCGAGATTGTTAGAGCTGATGCTGCTAACGCTGAGATTATAATTTTTTTCATATTACCTTCCTTTGTGAATAAATGCATCAAATTATAGTTAGATTTTTGTCAAATGATACTTAATCTCATTATTAAAAGATTTTTTTAATCTTAATTAAAGTTTATAATATTTATTTGCATATCTTATAATAACTACTCTTCTATAAGAGGATAAACACCGTTTTCATCGTGGTTTTCTTTGCCACTCAAAGGTGGGTTAAAAACACAAATAAGTCTCATATCCTTAGTCCCCCCATATAAGTAGTGCTCATCATGAAGGTTGAGTGCATACATAATACCATCATATATATCATAAGTTTTGCCACTTTTTAGATCTTCTATTTTGCCATCACCTTCTACACAATATACTGCTTCAAGGTGGTTTTGGTAGTGAATATGAGTCTTTGTACCTGCTTTTATGATAGTCTCATGGAAAGAAAATCCCATTTTGTCATCTTTTAAAAGCATTCTTCTACTTATCCATTGCCCATCTTTGGCAAAAATTTCTTTATCTGTACCAATAATATCTTTTATATCTCTTACTATCATTAAAACTCCTTTTTTAGTTTTTGTTCTTTTTCTTTGATCACTTCATCAACAGCTTTTTCAAAAATATCTAAGCCTTTTATTAAAAGCTTTTCATCTATGGTAAGTGGTGGTAAAAACTTCACAACTTGAGACATAGAACCACTTGTTTCTATTACTAACTTATCTATAAAGGCTTGTTTTGAGACTTCAGAGGCAATAGATGGATCACTAGCAATCTCAAAGCCATAAACCATTCCTCTTCCTCTAACTTTGCAATCATATTTTTCATATTTTTTAGCCAATGCTTCTAGCCTTTGCTTGATAATCTTACCTTTATGTTTAACTGCTTTACTTAGATCATCACTACCCCAATACTCTAAAAGCACACTAGAAGCTACAAAAGCTAGGTTATTCCCTCTAAAAGTACCTGTATGCTCCCCAGGTTTCCACTGATCTAGATCTGATCTAAGAAGTACTAAAGCCATAGGAAGTCCGCCACCTATTGACTTACTAAGAGTTACAATATCTGGCTTAATATCAGCAAACTCAAAAGAAAAAAACTCTCCTGTACGACCATTGCCCACTTGTATATCATCAACTATTAAAAGCATATCAAACTCCTTACAAAGCTTTTCTATACCTTGAAGCCACTCTTTTGAAGCTACATTGATACCACCTTCACCTTGGATGGTCTCTAAAATTACAGCTGCTGGAGTATCAAGTCCACTACTGTTGTCTTCAAGATATTTTCTAAAGATTTCCAAAGAGTCCATATGGCTACCAAAATATCCATCAAAAGGCATAAATGTAACATTACTTCTACTTATATGAGACTCATCTCTATAGAAGTTATTTCCTGTAACAGCTAAAGCTCCTTGCGAAAGCCCGTGATAAGCATTGGTAAAGGAGACTATATTTGATTTACCCTTAACAAGTCTTGCTAATTTAAGAGCGGTCTCAACTGCATTTGTACCAGTTGGTCCAGTAAATTGTAATTTATAGTCAAGATTTCTAGGCTTTAAGATAATATCTACAAACTTTGATATAAACTCTCTTTTTGCTACTGTAGCCATATCAAGACCATGAACTATCCCATCATTTTGAAGATACTCTATAAGTTTATTTGTAACATTTTGATTGTTATGACCATAGTTTAGTGTACCAGCTCCAGCAAAAAAGTCAATATACTCTATACCTTGGTCATCTTTTAAGATAGCACCTTTTGCTTGATCAAAGATTGTAGGAAAACTTCTTATATATCCTCTTACTATTGATTCGTGGTTTTCGAAAATTCTCATATTATTCCTTTGTTTATTTTGGGTTTCATCATATATAAAAGTTCATCTTCGTGAGAGTTGCTAAAATCATCTTTTGTAGCAAATATAGAGATCTCTTTGTCAAACTCAAATAAAGCTGCAAATTTCTCAAATACTCTTTGGGATTGTTGGTTTGAAGGTGATATTGTAGTGTGGATTGTTTTGATGTCTTTTAAAGACTCTTTATTAAAAAGCTCTTTTAACATTAAAAAAGCTATACCTTTGCCACGGTGTTCTTTGCTAACGGCTACTTGCCATACAAAAAATATATTTTTATCTTTTGGACTAATAAATCCAGAAACAAATCCTATAATTTGATCTTTAAGTTTAGCAACAATACAAGTATCACTAAAGTAGGTAGATTGAAGTAGATATAAATACTCAGAGTTTAAATCCAAAGGTTTGGATTCTTGTATAAGTTTGTAGATTCCTTTTACATCACTACGGGCGGGTTTTAAAAGTGTAATTTGTTGATTCATATATTCTCCTTATTTTTTCAACTTACCTTCATACTAACATTTTAAACTAATATTTTCCTTAAAAGTATTACAAATTGTACAATTTTTGACTCTTCTAAACACCTAGTTTTGGTAGCTGTAGTTAAATTTGAAAATTTATCTAAAACCAAAATAAACTTAGATATAATCAACCTATGAATGATAATATTACACTAAAATCTATAATCAATTTACTTTTCAAAAATAAAAAAGAGTTAATTTTTGGGCAATTTATAACCATAATAGCTATAATTATAAGTGTTCCTATACCTTTGCTTTTACCTATGCTTGTAGATGAAGTTTTACTAGAAAAACCAGATATAGTAGTAGGTAGTATAGATAATATCTTTGGTAGTGGAGATGCTTTTTATTATGTGGCTATAGTTACTTTTGTGGTAATTTTATTGCGAGTTTTGCATTTTATTTTTACTGTTATAACTACAAAAATATTTACATCTATCTCAAAAAGTGTTATTTTTGATATAAGAAAAAAGCTATTAAATCATCTAAAACAGGTAAATATGAATGAATATGAGTCCTTAGGTAGCGGTAAAATTGCAGCAAATCTAATAACAGATGTAAATACATTGGATAACTTTATAGTCAATATTGCAAGTAAGCTTGTAACATCTACGCTTACACTTATAGCAGTGGCTATAGTTATTATAAAAATAAACTTCCTTTTAGGGCTTATGATACTTATAATTCAACCAACCATAGGCATAGTATCCAAAAAAATAGCTAGAAAAACAGGTGAACTTAAAAAAGAAGAAAATAGCTCAATAGAAGAGTTTCAAAACAATATAAATGAAACATTAGATCTTTTTTCACAAATCAAAGCAAGTAATAAAGAAGAGTATTTTTTCAATAAAAGTATAAAAAAAGCTAAAGATATTCAAAAAACATCCAATGAATATAGCTATAAAAGTGTATCTTATGAAAAGTTATCTTACACTATATTTTTATTTGTATTTGAGATATTTAGAGCTAGTGGACTTTTGCTTGTAGCTTATAGTGATCTTAGTATTGGGCTAATGTTTGCTATGTTTGGGTATATTTGGTTTATTATGACACCAGTTCAAGAGATCCTTTCTATCCAATACTCCCTAGCAAGTGCAAAAGCAGCACTAAATAGAATAAATAAGATCTTAGATCTAAAACAAGAGCTAAAAGGTGATATAAAACTAAAAGATAAAAAAGTCAATATCTCTATAAGAAATTTAAGCTTTTCATATACAAAAGAGAAAAAAACTCTAGATAATATAAGCTTTGATATAAATTATGGGGATAAAATAGCTATAATTGGAGCTAGTGGAAGTGGAAAAACTACTATTTCACAGCTAATTGCAGGATTTTATGAAAAAAATAGTGG
>JAAYJJ010000091.1 GCA_012522985.1 Aliarcobacter butzleri | reverse complement strand
TCAAGCTATCCAAATGCACTTAATCTACCAATAGATGAGTCCAAAATACCTCCTTTTGTGAAACCATTTTTAGATTTAACTCAAAAAATCTCTTTTATGTTAGCTCAAATGGATAAAAGTGCTATTAAATCAATCAAAATTAAAGCAAGTGGAGAGATAGCTGAGTATTTAGACTCTATAGAGACTTTTGCTTGTGTTGGAGCTCTAACTACAGCATTGGGTGAAAAAATAAACTATATCAATGCAACATATGTAGCAAAAGAAAGAGATATAGAAGTTAGCTCAAGTGTACCATCAGGCTCTTGTGCATATAAAAATCTAATCACAATAAAAGTTACAACACAAAATGGTGTTCAAAGTATAAGTGGAACTATTTTTGATGAGGATGTTCAAAGAATCGTAGAGATAAATGGATTTAGTTTAGATATTGCTCCAAGTGGTAATATGATACTATTTAGAAACTCTGATGTACCAGGCGTTATAGGTGAAGTTGGTAAACTTTTGGGTGACAATAACATTAATATTGCGGACTTTAGACTTGGTAGAAATCCAAAAGGAGCATTAGCTGTTATTATTGTTGATGAAGAAGTAAAAAGTGATGTACTTCATAAATTATCATTATTAAAAGCTGCAATTAGTGTTTCATATGTAAGTATTTAGGGGTAAGTATGTTAAAAGAAAAATACTCACCTTTGTTCTATCTAGCATCTTTGGGTGCTGGAGGACTTAGTGTCTCTTTTTATATGTATTTAATGTTTATGATTCCTCATGGTGATGCTCCTATGGCAACATATGATCATATTATGCCTTATTTAATGCAAGGAAATCTATCTTCACTTCTTATAGCATTTTGTTTAGTATTTATTATAGCTTTAGCTTTTTTACATTTTAAGTTACTAATATGGAACTATAAAGAGTATAAAGCTTTTAAAGAAACCAAAGCTTTTAATCAACTAAAAAGTACAAATGCTGAAGTTACACTTATGGCAATACCTCTTACATTAACTATGACTATCAATGTATGTTTTGTTTTGGGTGCTGTTTTTGTACCTGGACTTTGGAGTGTTGTTGAGTATCTATTTCCTGGGGCATTACTTGGTTTTATGGCTACAGGATATTATGCTATCAAACTTTTTATGGATTATTTCAGTAGGATTATTTCAACTGGTGAGTTTGATTTTACTACAAACAATAACCTTTCACAAATGATTTCAATCTTTGCATTTTCTATGATAGCTGTTGGATTTGCTGCACCGGGGGCTATGAGTGAAAATATAGCTATCAATGCAATAGGGATATTTTTTGCTATATTTTTTGCTTGTATCTCTTTACTTCTAATCCTAATCAAATTAATTTTTGGATTTCAGATTATGTTTGAAAAAGGTATTGGCAAAGAGGCTAGTCCATCTTTATGGATTATGATCCCTATTCTTACACTTTTGGGTATTACATTTATAAGAGTCTCTTTTGGTTTAGATCATCACTTTGGACAACCCCTTATAAAGGCTTCTTTATTTACATTGACAAGCTTAGTAGTTGCTTTTCAGATAATTTTTGGACTTTTGGGATATGCCGTGATGAAAAAAATAGGATATTTTGAAGAGTTTATCCATGGTGATAAACAATCATCTAGCTCTTTTGCACTGATTTGTCCAGGGGTAGCTTTTATGGTTTTTGGTATGTTTTTTATAAATATGGGATTGGTTTTTAATGGTGTAGTTGATAAGTACTCTATAGCTTACTATATTCTTATACTACCATATGCTTATATACAATATAAAACATTGATATATTTTTTCAAACTTAAATCAAAGTTTGCACTATAATTTAATAATAAAGGATTTTTATGGCTTATTCAATGAGTGATCTTAAAAAAGGTCTTAAAATAGAACTAGAAGGTGTTCCATACAAAATAGTTGAGTATCAACACGTAAAACCTGGTAAAGGTGCGGCTTTTGTTAGATGTAAAATCAAATCATACATTAATGGCAAAGTTTTAGAAAAAACATTCCATGCTGGTGATAAATGTGAAGAACCTAATCTACAACAAAGAACCATGCAATATCTATATAATGATGGTGAGTTTTTTCAATTTATGGACAATGAAAATTATGAACAAATAGGACTAACTCCAGATCAAGTAGGTGATAGTGCTGATTGGATTATAGATGGTATGAATTGTGAAGTAATGTTCTATAACGGCAAGGCTATCACTGTAGAGCCTCCTATGGTAGTAGAACTTAAAATAGTAGATACTCCTCCAAACTTCAAAGGTGACTCTCAAGGCGGTAGAAAACCAGCTACTTTAGAAAGTGGTGCTGTTATTCAAATACCTTTTCATGTACTTGAAGGTGAAGTAATAAGAGTTGATACTAGAACTGGTGAATATATCGAAAAAGTAAAATAAACCCAAGACTGCAATATAATATTAACTATGTAAATCTACTCTTTTTAGAGCTGATTTGCATAGTTTGTTTTACTCCATTTTAGATATCAACTCTTTCAAATTTTATAATGCTTTATCAGTATATCTCCTAGCTTTTTAAAGAACTAAAAGATACTATTTCTCTTTATACAAAACCTTATCTCTACCACTATTTTTAGCAGTATATAGATACTTATCTGCTTGTTTTAAAGCCTCTTCTAAGCTTTGATAATCTCTTCTTTCTATAATACCAGCTGAAAAGGTAACTTGAATTTTGATCTCATCATATATAAATTTACTTTTTGCAATAAGATCTTTGATTTTATCGCAAAGTTCCAAAGAGTTTTCAAGATTTCTATTTTTTAATATAATAACAAACTCTTCACCACCATATCTAGCAACTATACCATCATTTGAAACTTTTGATTTAAGGATTTTTCCAAAGGTAGAAAGAACAACATCTCCAGCATTATGTCCATAAGTATCATTTATAGATTTAAAATGATCAATATCAATAAAAACTATAGAGTATGAATTATTTGTTCTTTGATACTCCTCTTCTATCTCTTTGAGTTTTAAATCAAACTTTCTTCTAGTTAAAAGTCCCGTCAAGAAATCAGTTGAACTCTCTTTTTGTGCAATCTTTAGATTTCGTTCTAAAGAGTTGATTTTCTCTTTTAAAATCAACGCTTCATTTTTTTCTTTTAATAGTTTTTGTGATAAATCACCTATTTCATCTTTCATGGATATATTTATTTGTATTAGTTTAGATTTTAGTTTTTCAAACTCACTTGAGCTTACTTCATCATATCGTAGATCTTCAAGTTCTTGAAGTAAAACACTTAGATTTTTATTGCTATCTCCACTTTTTTCTATGGTATTTTCTAAAAACAATCCCATATTTTGGATTAATTGATTTAATTTATCGGTTTTTTCAAAAACTATCT
>JAAYJJ010000090.1 GCA_012522985.1 Aliarcobacter butzleri | reverse complement strand
TAGCTAGAGTTAATAAAATCATTTTTTGTTATTTTTGTATTTAAATCTTTTAAAATATCTATTATTTTATCTTTTGAAGAGATAGTAGCTAACTCTTCTTTATGATTAAGTGAATACTCTTCTATATCTTTAATAAGATTTGATAATATATCATAAAGCTCATTTATAAGTGATTTTAATGGTTTATTTAAAAAGAGTCGTTTTTCTATCTCTATACAAAGATTATGTACCTGTTTTGCTCCAATATTGCCACTAACTCCTTTTAGAGAGTGTAGAGATGTTTTAAAGTTATGATCTATTGTGGTATTTGGAAGTGATTGGCAAAAATTTTTTTGAGTTCTTGCAAAACTTTTGAGTATATTTAAAATATCATCTTGTGTTGAATAGAGTTCCTCAAGTCTAGAAAAATCTATATTAAATATAGGTTTCATACTAACTTTAGAAGAGTTTTGATTTTTGATATCTGTTTTTATAACTTTTAGATATGTAGTTAATACTTCTTGAAGTTCTAGTATATTTATAGGTTTTGCGATATGTGAGTTCATACCAGCACCTAGTGTTAGCTCTTTGTCTTGTTGCATAACAGCAGCACTAAAAGCTATAATAGGTATTTGTGTATCAAACTTTCTTATCTCTTTAGATGCACTAAAACCATCCATTATAGGCATTTGTAAATCCATAAAAATCAAATCATAACTATTTTCTTTTGCCATAGATACAGCTTCTTCGCCGTTGTTTGCTATATCTACTTTGATACCCATATGATTTAGCATATCTTTTGCTACAAGTTGATTAATTTCATTATCCTCTGCTAAAAGTATATATCCTTGGAAGGTTATTTTTTGTTGTAAAGTCTCATTTTGTATTTTAGATACATTGTCTTTACTAAAAAGAGCTTCAAAAAGAGTAGATTGAGTAATAGGTTTATTTAAAATAGTTTCAATCTTAATTTGATGTTTTGATAGTTCTTGTGATAGTTGTTCTTTTAACAAAGCACTTGTTATCATTACAACTTTGGGTTTAAATGGTAAATTACTACTATTTATAGCTTTTAACACATCTATTCCATCAATAATTGGCATTTTCCAATCAAGGAGTAAATAGTCAATTTTTGTTGATAATATGATATCTATAGCATTTTTGCCATTATTACAAGTTAAAGGCTTTATATTCCAAGAGTTTAGTATCTGTTTTATGATTTTAAGCTCTATTTCATTATCATCAACCACTAAAAAGCTATTATCTAAAAAACTATTATACTTTATAGAACAGCTACTATTTTCAACTACCATTTCAAGTGGTAAAACAAAGCTAAATATACTACCAAGCCCTTTTTGGCTACTAACTGATATCTCTCCTTTCATAAGCTCCACAAGTTGTTTGGATATTACCAAACCTAAACCAGTTCCACCATATTTTCTAACATTTGAAGTATCAGTTTGTGTAAAAGATTTAAATAGTTTACTTAAATCTTCTTCATCCAAACCTATACCAGTATCTTTGATATCTATTTTGATATATAAAAGGTTATCTTCTTGTTTTTGTATAGATGCTATTATAGTTATATCACCATGCTCTGTAAATTTAATAGCATTTCCTATTAAGTTATTTAGGATTTGAGAAATTCTAAGAGAATCACCTATTAGTTGTTTTGATATCTTAAAATCATAATCAATATGTAACTCTAAACCTTTTTTCAAAGCACTATGTTCAAATAAATCAACAGTTGTTCTAAGGAGCTCTTCTAAAGAAAACTCATGAATACTCAGCTCTAGTTTTCTAGCTTCTATTTTGGAGTAATCTAATATATCATTTATAACATTAAGTAAAGCTTTTGAGGATTGAAGAGATTTTTTAACATAATCTTTTTGTTGCTCACTTAGATTGGTATCTAATAAAAGAGTATTTAAACCTATTATACCATTTAGTGGTGTTCTTATCTCATGGCTCATATTTGCCAAAAATCTACTCTTTGCTCTGTTTAGATCTTCAGCTTTTTTTTTGGCTTCATTTATCTCTGTTACATCAATAAAAACACCTATAAGCCCACCTATAGAGCCATCAGCTTTTTTAAATCCAGATACATAATATATAGTATCGTGCAATTTACCATCAGAATAGGGCATAAGTTGATCTCTTTTGATAGTTGATGAAGAGGCTATTACACTCTCATCTTCAGCTTGATAGATTGCTCTATCTTCTAGGGATAAATACTCCAAATCCAAAACTCTTTTACCTATAAGATCTTCTCTTTTTGTAGCAAAAACCTTTTCATACTCTTTGTTAAATCCTAAAAATTTACTTTTTTCATCTTTGTAAAAGATAGGAACAGGAATAGTATCTATCAATGTTTGCATAAACAAAATTTGATCTTGAGCTTTTTGTTTTATTTTCTTTAGCTCAATAAAAAGTTCTTTTTCTTTTTGTAAAAGTTGTAAATAATGTTCGTATTCTTCTTTTGTTATAGTTATTTGATCTTTATTTTGTAATTTTTCCACATTTTTATCCAAAGTTATTTAGTATAGATTATAGCATAATATTTTTAGAAAAAAGTTTTTTTATGAATAATTTGTACTTTTATAACTCCTTATGGTATAAAAAAGGAACATTTTTTGCATTTTCTAGCTTACTTCTACCATCTAACGATGTTTTAAACTGATGTCCCAATTTTGGACAAGATAAAGCCTCTTGAGTAAGCTTGATATCTAAAGATGGATCTATAATAATTTTATTTAGATTTGTTATGGTTAAGCTAGGATAGGATCTAGATTGAAGAATCAAGTTATCATTTTTGCTTATTTTTCCCTCTTGTAAAACTCTAGCATACCATCCTGTTAGTCCGCTAGTGTAGATAATATTTGTCATAGATTTTGTTTTTGTATTAGCTGATAGTTTCCAGCATGGTTGTCTTGGTTGAGAGATTTCTACTATAGCATCACCCAAAGTAAATATATCTCCTATACAGATATCTTCTTCATTTAGGGTATCTAAAACAATATTTTCTCCATAAAAAGCTGCTTGATCATAACTAAAGTTATTGTTTGAAAGGGTATTTAATCTATCATAGCTTTTTGATGACATAAAAAAAAGAGCTTTATTTAGTCCACCATGATGAATAGTATCTGCTTGATAATCACCATCTAAACCGCTAATATTAACAAAAGCATTTTCTATTGGGAGTTTTTTTATTGCAGAATCAAACTCTTGATTGCTGGATAGTTTTTGTAGTTTTTCTACTGTTGAGACTTTGATATACAATACTTTTGCCTCTATTTTACTCATATTGAAATCCTTGGCTTGAAATATAGTAATTGTAACTAATTTAATATAAAAGAACTTTAAGGTATAATCGTTCAATATATAAAATAAGGATGGTATATGAGTCAAGAGTTGTCATTTAATCTACTAGAGAGCATTGAAGAGATTGTCAAAAAAACAAAAAGAGATAGTATATGGGATGATTATTGTCAAATAGTTACTGTAAATAAAAAACATTTTGTTTATCTTACAAACTTTATAGAAGAGACACAACACTATAATAAATTATATTTTATGATGCAAAATGCCAATAAAGATGAGGAATTTTGCTTTATAATCAATAGCCTAGGCGGTATAATAGATTCTACTTATATGATTATAGATGCTATAGAAAACACAAAAGCAAAAGTTACTTGTAGATTAACAGGAACGGTAGCATCAGCTGCTACTATTATAGCTTTGTCTTGTGATGATATAGAAGTATCTAAAAATCTATCTTTTATGATACATAACTATAGTGCTTCTGGACTTCAAGGAAAAGGGCATGAAATGAAAGCTAGACAAAATTTTATGGATAAAGAGTTTAATAAAGTCTTAAACGAATACTACAAAGGGTTTTTAACTAATGAAGAGATAGAAGAGGTTATTGAAGGTAGAGATTTGTGGTTAAATAGTGAAGAAGTTATAACAAGATGGGAAAAAAGAAAAGCATTAAAAATAAAAAATAGTTAAATAACTAGAGGTGGGGCTAATGCCTCGCATATCAATTTTCTTGCTTATAAGAAAAAAATAGTATACATACTTCAAAAAATATAGCTAGTTGAGATACTCTAAGAACTAAAATTACAAGACTATCTTTTACTAAGATATATAAAAGCGTATCTATATAGATATGAGTTTAATATTAAAATTTCTCAAATACAATACTTGATATAAGAAGTATTGACATTGTAAATACTATATGATATAATATCCGCATTGAGAAGCATGATGTTAATTATAGTTGGAAGTGGTTATCCAACTTGCTGACATTGAAAAGGTGGAGTCTTAGGGCTTCACCTTTTTTTTTGCGGGTAGTGTAGCAATTCATAGGGTGGGAGTGTCAGCATAAAGGAACAATATGCTTCTCAAAATAGCAATACTTCTTTTGATAATGTTAGTCTTTGCGACTAAACTTTATTAAAGGTGACATGCAAAGGGATTAACCACCCCTTTGCTGTATTGCTAATAAAAATATCAAATCTTCTTTTTAAATTATTTTAGTGAAATAATTTATATAAATTGATTTTAGGATCTTAAATAGGTGTGAATATCTAAAATGACATAAGCTTAAAACTCTTGTAAGTGTGGTGGGTCTGCTGTGACTCGAACACAGGACCACTCGGTTATGAGCCGAGTGCTCTAACCAACTGAGCTACAGACCCACAGTTTATAGCGTTGGTTGCTAAATAGGATGGAATTATATACAAAAGTTTATAAAAGTTTGCTTAAATTTTAGCAAAATTGTAATTATTGTACAAAATATTTTGAAGCTATCTCTTTTGTAGGAAATTTTACCCCTTGAAGTATAAAATCACCAAAATCAACACTATAGATTTTTTCATCTTCACTTTTGCCATAAGTGATGATTAGTTTTGTAGCTAGTGCCTTATCAGCAACACTAGCATCTTTACTAAGAAGAGCCAAAGGACCAACGCTTTCAACTATATGGGCTTTTAGATATTTATCACTTTGTACTAATGTTAGCTTATCATTATCTTCTTTATGTCTTCCTATTACTAGCTTTGCTCCATCAGGTAGCCTTAAATGTCTTCCCGCTCTTAGCAAGTCAATATCATCAACTTCTAGTTTATCATGAGCTATAAAGTCTCTTATACGATTTGAAATCTCTATTTGTGTTAGCAAACATCCACCAGCTGGTTCTTCATAACCTTCTAAGCCAATATCCTTTGCCATTTGAAGTTGTACTTGCCTACTTCTACCTTGAATATCAAGGAGTTTATCTCTATCTACCCATCCTTCAAGTTCTGGTTTGGTAGGGGGAAGATGTTTTGCACTAAGAGGGCGAAGGACAAGCTCTTCTTTATCACTTAGTTTTTTTACTAGCTCTAAAGAGTCTTTTCTTTGGCTCATAGGACGTTGCCCTACAACTTCACCGCTAATCATAAATGATGCATCATATATTTCAAGCAATTTACCTGTATATCTAAACATAAATCCATGACAATCAATACAAGGGTTGAAATTTTTGCCATATCCATATTTGGGACTAAATAAAACTTCATCAAGATACTCTTGTCTTAGATCTAAAATCTCTAGTTTTGCACCTATATGATCACAAATCTTTTGTAAATACTCTTTTTTTTCACTAGTTCCGCCAAATCCCATATCTACATGAACTGCTATAACCTCAATACCTTGATCTATAATAAGCTTCATAGCCAAAATAGAATCAAGTCCTCCACTAAAAAGTGCCAATGCTCTCATACGTTTTCCTAAAAATATTTTTGGTATAATAACCAAAATTTCATTAAAAGGTTAAATTTGGTTTTGTATCAGCCACAAAATGGGTATTGTTACAATAGTGATACTCTTTTTTTATATGATTTTATCTTACAAAATTTACAAAAATACAAAAACCCAAAGGGAGATTTGCTTGATATTGGAAGTGGTAGTGGGATTTTGGGACTTTTGATAGCAAAAAGTATTAGTGATTTTAAGCTTCATCAAGTTGAGATTCAAGATGATTTTTGTTTTTTATCTAGTAAAAATGCTTATACAAATAAAATAGATGCTATTTTATTTGAAGGAGATTTTTTGGAGTTAGATTTTGATAAAAAATTTGATTATATAGTCTCAAATCCACCTTTTTATCACCATGCTAGTATAAAAAGTGAAAATAACTCATTAAAAATAGCTAGATATAACACTAATTTTAGTTTGGATAATTTTATACAAAAAGTTTCAAAAACACTCAAACCAAAAGGAAGTTTGTTTTTTTGCTATGATGTTAAGCAGATAAATGATATTATTACAACACTTTCTAAGTATAAATTTAACTTAGAAGCTATAAGATTTGTTCATCCCAATAAAAACAAAGATGCAAGTTTGGTTTTGATTTATGCCAAAAAATCCTCATCATCTTTGCTCAAGGTTTATCCTCCTTTTATTGTACATAAGGATGATGGATATACAAAAGAGGCTATAGAGCTTTTTATAAAAGCTAATACGCATAGTATTAAGGTAGAGATTTGATTACAAAAGAGGGATTTGATTTTGCTTTTGATGAGAGCGAATGTGCTAGATGTCAAGGTAACTGTTGTATAGGCGAAAGTGGGTATATTTGGATAAATAACCAAGAGATAGAGGAGTTTGCCAAAAGTTTTGGTATAAGTAAAAAAGAGTTTATAGATAAATATCTATATAAAGTAGGCTATAGATATAGTATAAAAGAGTTTGAATACGCCCCAAATCAGTTTGCATGTATATTTTTTGATATGGAAAAAAGACAATGTAGTGCTTATGAGCTAAGACCTACACAGTGTAGAAG
>JAAYJJ010000089.1 GCA_012522985.1 Aliarcobacter butzleri | reverse complement strand
GTACTCATACTGCACAATTAGCAAAAAAACAAAGAACTTTTAATTAAACTCAGTTAGCTATTTATAAAAAAAGTGATATTAATTCTCTAAAAAAAGAAATTTTTAAGTATTTTTTGGTATAATCACAAACTTTAAAGATTATAGATAAGACTAAGCACTAAAGTCAAAAAGGAAATGACAATGAGAAAAGATATTCATCCAGATTACAAAAACTGTACAGTAACTTGTGCGTGTGGTAATACATTTGAAACAAAATCAAACACAGAAACTCTAAGAGTTGATATTTGTTCAGCTTGTCACCCGTTTTTTACAGGTGAGCAAAAAATAGTAGATGCTGCAGGTAGAGTAGAGAAATTTAAAGCAAAATACTCTATGAAATAAACTAAAGTGATAACTTTCGTACCTACTCCTATAGGAAATCTTGATGATATATCCTATAGAACTCTTAAAGTTTTGGAGGGTGCGGAAGTTTTTTTGTGTGAAGACACAAGAGTCACAAAACAACTTCTTCATCTTCTATCAACTAGGTTTGATACTACATTTAATCCCAAAGAATTTATCTCTGTTCACTCACATAACGAAGAGGAGTTTTTAAATAAACTTCAAACTATAGATATAGATAAAAACATAGTCTATTTAAGTGATGCAGGTATGCCTTGTATAAGTGATCCAGGGGCAAAAATAGTTGATTTTTGTATTAAAAACTCTATAAAATATGATGTACTTCCAGGGGCAAATGCAGCACTTAGTGCATATGCTATGAGTGGTTTTACTAGTAAAGAGTTTTTATTTTATGGATTTTTACCACATAAAGCTCAAAATAGACTCCAAGAGTTAGAAAAAATATTTTCATATCCATTTATAACTATTATATATGAATCACCAAAAAGAGTAATAACTTTACTACAAGAAATCTCATCTTTAGATGCAGATAAAACTGTTTTTATGGTAAAAGAGATAAGTAAACTCTATCAAAAAACCTATAAAGATAGTGCTAAAAATCTTTTGAAAATATTTGAAAATGAAAAAAACATAAAAGGTGAATGGGTAGTTATAATAGACTCCAAAGAGCAAACGGGAAATCTTTTGGGATTTGATGATATTAAAGATTTAGATATTCCTCCAAAACAAAAAGCAAAACTTATTTCAAAGCTAAAAAACATCTCTGTAAAAGTTGCTTATGAGGAAATTTTGGGTAAAATTGAAGAATGATAATATATGGCAAACAAATTGTACTTTTTGTACTAGAACATCATAGCAACTTAATAGAAGAGGTACTCTTAGCTAAAGAGATAGATAGTAAGCTTTTTTCAAGATTTGCAAAACTAAATAAAGCAATTATAAAACTTGATAATAAAAAGGCTCAAGCCCTATCTCGTGGGGGCAATCATCAAGGATTTTTCCTAAAAATCAAAGAATTTAACTTCACTCCACTAAGTGAGCTTAAAAAGTCTAAGTTTTTAGTTATTTTAGACTCTTTGACTGATATGGGAAATATTGGTGCTATTATAAGGAGTTCATATGCTCTAGGAGCTGATGGAATAGTTATCACTGGTATCAAAGATATTAAAATGGAGCAAATCATAAGGACAAGCTCTGCTAGTGCTTTGGATATGCCTATATCAAGTCATTTTGATATAAGTGATTTATTAAATCAACTAAAACTAGATAGTTTTTCTTTGGTAGGGGCTCATATGAATGGAGAGGATATTAAAGAGTTTAAACAAGATTTAAATAAAATTGCACTTATTGTTGGAAATGAGGGAAGTGGCTTACAAAACAAGGTTTTGAAAAAACTTGATTATCAAGTAAGTATCAAAATGGCTAGAGAGTTTGACTCTTTAAATGTCTCTGTTGCATCGGCAATATTGATTCACCATTTAAAAGGATAGATTTGAAAAGAATTTTTTTTATACTCTTTTTTATATCAAATATTTTAAATGCATCTTTATTGCAAGATAAAATAGTGGATATTATAGGTGAAGTAGAATATAATAAAAACAAAAATATCATAAATGCCCTATTTCAAAATGAATCTAGGTTTTATATCAATAATAATCTAAATATTTTGACTATTTTAGAAGAGCTTAGAAAAAATGGCTTATTAAAACTCAAATTTGATAATCCCAAAGATTTCACAATAGAGTTTGAAACAAATGATCCTACTATAAGTAGCTTGTATATTATCAAAAATATATTAAACTCTATGGGTTATCAAAATTATATAATCACAAATATTCAAAAAAGCAATCAAGATGATTTTTTGAAAATAGAGTTAGTTTTAAATACAGAGTACAAAATAGATCCCCTACTTTTAACAAAAGAGTTACAAAAACATAACTCAAAAGTTGTGGATTTATCTAAAAAAGATAATCAATCTTGGAAATTTGTTGTGGATATGTTTTTTGCCAATATTTATGGTACAACAAAAATCAATATAGATGAAAGTCTTGCTTTGGCTAAACCTATGAAACCATATCTTATCGAGGTTGGTTTTGCACATGAAATAACAATATCTTGTCATAGATTGGATCATTGGTATCCTGTTGTAGTCTTTTTTGATGAGAAATTAAATCCTTTATCAACTATAGAAGAGCCAATAGCTATGAAGGAGTTTACATTGGAGATACCTCATGGAACAAAATATATTCAAATCAATGACTTATATAATTTAAATAATATCAAAAGAGGATTAACCATATCAATTAAGGGGTAAAAAGTGTTTAATGAAATTGAATTTGAAAGGCTAAAAAGACTTCCAAATTATGTTTTTGCTGTAGTTAATGATCTAAAAATGGAAGCTAGAAGAGCTGGAGAGGATATCATAGATTTTTCTATGGGAAACCCAGATGGTCCAACTCCAAAGCATATAGTAGATAAGCTTATAGAAACAGCCAAAAAACCAAAATCACATCGTTATTCAGCATCAGCTGGTATATATAAGCTAAGACTAGCTATTTGTAACTGGTATAAAAGAAAATATAATGTTGATTTAGATCCAGATACTCAAGCAGTTGCCACTATAGGAAGTAAAGAGGGTTATGTAAACTTAGTTGAGGCTATAGTAAATGTTGGTGATGTTGCTGTTGTTCCTGATCCAACTTATCCAATACACTCTTATGCTTTTATGTTAGCTGGAGCTGCTGTACATAAAATGGAGCTAGTATATAATGATAGCTATGAGGTAAATGAGGAGTTGTTTTTTGAAAATCTACAAAAAACTATAAATGAAAGCATTCCAAGAGTCAAATATGTAGTAGTAAATTTTCCTCATAATCCTTCAAGTGCGGTAGTAACACAAGAATTTTATGAAAGACTTGTAGCTATGGCAAAAAAAGAGAGATTTTATATTATAAGTGATATAGCTTATGCTGATTTGGCTTTTGATGACTATAAAACACCATCTATTTTAAGTGTAGAAGGTGCTGTAGATGTAGCAGTTGAAAGCTATACTTTAAGTAAAAGCTATAATATGGCTGGTTGGAGAGTAGGCTTTGTAGTAGGAAATCCAAGACTTGTAAATGCTCTAAAAAGAATCAAATCATGGCTTGATTATGGTATGTTTACACCTATTCAAGTAGCTGCAACTGTAGCACTTGATGGACCACAAGAGTGTGTAGAAGAGATTAGATCTACTTATCAAAAAAGAAGAGATGTAATGGTAGAAGCTTTTAACAAAGCTGGTTGGCCTATTAAAGCTCCAAAAGCTAGTATGTTTATATGGGCAAAAATACCACCACAAAAAGCTCATCTAAAATCATTAGAGTTTTCAAAAGAGCTTTTAACTATAGCAAAAGTTGCTGTTAGCCCTGGGATTGGATTTGGGCATTATGGTGATGATTATGTGAGAATTGCTTTAATAGAAAATGAAAAAAGAATCAAACAAGCAGCAAGAAATATCAAAAAATATTTAAATTCATAGGGTAAGAGATGTTAAAAGTAGCAATTGTTGGAGTAGGAACTGTTGGTAGTAGTGTAGTTAGGATTTTAGAAGAAAATAGTGATATTATCCAAGCAAGAGCTGGAGTTAGGATAGTTCCAACTATAGGCATAGTTTCAAATCTAACAAAAAAAAGAGATATCAATATTAAGCTAAGTGATGATATAAATGATGCACTTAATGATGAGAGTGTTGATATTATAGTAGAGCTTATGGGTGGAGTTGAAAAACCATACCAGATAGTAAAAAGTGCTTTAGAAAAAAATAAAGCTGTAGTTACAGCAAACAAAGCTCTACTTGCATACCATAGATATGAGCTAGAAAAAATAGCAAAAGATAATCCTTTTGAGTTTGAGGCTAGTGTTGCTGGAGGGATACCTATTATCAATGCCCTAAGAGATGGTTTGAGTGCAAATCATATCTTATCTATCAAAGGGATAATAAATGGAACTTGTAACTATATACTTACTAAGATGATCAATGAAGGTGCATCATATAATAGTGTCTTAAAAGAGGCTCAAGATCTAGGATATGCTGAAGCTGATCCTACTTTTGATGTGGGTGGATTTGATGCTGCTCATAAGCTTTTGATCTTAGCTTCTATTGCTTATGGAATAGATGCAAAACCAGAAGATATCTTAATAGAAGGTATTGAAAATATTACATCATGTGATATAGAGTTTGCAAAAGAGTTTAACTATACTATAAAACTACTAGGAATTGCTAAAAAAAGAGATAAACTAGTAGAACTTCGTGTACATCCTGTACTTATACCAAAAGATGAGATGATATCAAAAGTTGATGGTGTTATGAATGGTATAAGTGTAGTTGGTGATAAGGTGGGTGAGACTATGTATTATGGTGCTGGAGCTGGTGGCGATGCAACAGCAAGTGCAGTTATAGCAAATATTATAGATATAGCTAGACGTGGCAAAGGCTCTCCTATGTTAGGATATAATAAGCCTTTAGAAAGCGGTCTTAAACTAGCAGAAAAAAACGATATAGAGACAAACTACTATATAAGACTAAAAGTAGCTGATAAAACAGGTGTTTTGGCAAAAGTAGCTTCTATACTATCAAAATGTGATATCTCTATAGAAAAAATACTACAAAAACCTCTTGAAAAGGGATTTTCAAATCTTTTACTAGCAACTCATAAATCAAAAGAGTTAAATATCAAAGAGGCTTTAAAAGAGATAGAAAATCTTGATTTTATTCAAGAAAAACCTGCTATGATAAGAATAGAACAATAATTAAGGAGAGAGAATGAGAGTTTTAAAATATACTTTAGGTGCTTTGTTTTTGGCTAGTTCGCTATATGCATCTTCAACTACAAGTGATTGTGTCTGCTTTAAGCTTGAAGGTGAAATGGGTGAAGAGCTAAAGGCTTTGATAGAAAAATATCACGGTGAAATAGCAACTATGAAAATAGATGATAGTTCAAGTAGTAGCCAAGAAGATAAAGGCTTTTCACTTTTTAGTGTAACAGAGAAAAAAGCACTTACAAGTGCTGAGCTATCAGCTATTGGTCAAAAACTATATGAGAGTAAATGTGCAGTATGTCATGGTGAAAATGGACAAAAGAAAGCTTATGGTAAAAGTAGAGCTTTAAATACTCTAAGTGCTGAAGAAATGGCAAAATCCATAAGAGGTTACAAAGGTGGTATATATGATAGAGGTATGGCGTTTTTAATGGCTCCTTTTGCTTCAAATGTAAGTGAAGAAGAGATAAAAGGCGTTTATGAATACCTACAAGGTCTAAAATAAGTTAGATTTTGATAAAGTTCTTATAGTGTTTAGTTGGCAAAGTATTTTAGCTATTGGTATAGGTGGATTTATAGGAGCTATTTTTAGGGCATATGCTGTAGAAATAGCAAATAGATACTATAACAATAGCTTTGCTTATGGGATACTTTTTGTCAATATCTTAGGATCTTTGATTATAGGTATGTTATTTGCATATTTTTCTACACTGCAAGCTCCAAATCTAAGTAAACTATTTTGGATAACTGGGTTTTTAGGTGCATTTACTACATTTTCTACTTTTGCATTGGATTGTTATTTGTACTTAAATAGCTCTTTATATCTAGCTATTTTAAATATCCTTTCAAATCTTTTTGGATCTATAATAGCTGTTTTTATAGGTATTAAACTATTTGAAATAGTAGTAGCTAAATAGCTACTACTTGCTACTAAACATCTCAGATATCAAGCCTTTATCACTAAAAAGTTCAGCTTTAATAACACCTGCAATATGTGAAATAATAAAAACTATATAAAACCAAAAAGCATATACATGAAGTGTTTTAACTACTACCAAATCAGCTTTACTAAGTCCTAGATTATCCATAAAAAATAGTAACAATCCACTAAAAACCATATAAATAGAGACTATATAAAAAACAATATGAGCTATTTTAGCACCTTTTTGCTCCAATGTATAAGCATCTTTGATCTTAGCTAAAGGAGTTGGCTCTTTTTGAAAAATAAAAGCCTGTATCCTATAAATAAGTAAAAATATAAAAATAAATCCAAAAATATAGTGCCATGTCCACATATGATCTCTAAAAATAGTGACTATCTCTATAGCATTTTTATCACTTATTTCTAAGCCTAACTCTGATAGCTTAGATTGTAAAATAAGAGCATTGTCTTTTTTGTTAAACCAAGTTTTCCTAAAGATATAGGTAAAAACAAGCCCCATTATAGATATGAAGTTAAACCAGTGCCAAAGGCGGAGATTGAGTGATTTTTTACCATTGAAATACCCCATAATAGACTCCTTGTAAGTAGCTTTACTATGAAATTATAGTATATCTTTTTTAACCAAATCTTAATAAGCTATATTTGCAAGAATAGAATAAACCTATTTACAGTAATAAAAGGAGGCTTTAGTAAAAGCTATTGTAAGTTTTCTATAACTCTTTTTTTGGTTTGAGTCTTTTTTAGGTTTTCTTGATGATCTTGTGAGATTTGATCGAGTTGCTCTAAGATAATCAAATATTCACTCTTTAGCTCCTTTTTTGCTTCATCTAAAGAGTCTATAATCTCTTGTTTTAAATCATCTCTATTTAGATACTCATCACCACCTATCACAGCGGCATCTGTACCAAACCATGCAATAGTTCCAAATGCTATACCACAAAGAGGTGCTGCAGGTCCACATACCCCTCCACCAATGGCTGCTGTTGTAGATGTAGCTAGTTTGGAAGCTGTTTTTCCTGTTGTTTTAAGAGCGATTTTTGCAGATATTTTTGAAGCAATTGATATAGCTAGTTTCGTAGCTATAGAAGCACCTATCAAAGCTGTTTTTATCTCTACTAAGTTTTGTTTTAGATTGTTTTCTATATCTTGAGATAACTTAGATAGGCTGTTTTGATTTAGCTCCAAATCAACACTTTGTGTTGCAATATCAGTGGTAAAGTCCAAGTGCTTCTTGATCTCTTCAGATGAACTACTTACTATATTGTTTGATTGTATCTCAAACTTTTTGCTAAAATCCTCTCCTAGGATCTTTTGGTTTATAAGTTCGTTGATATCTCCAAAAGTAATAGCCCAAAGCTGGGTGTACTCTCCTATTACACTATAATGAAAATCTAAATATTTTTCTAAGTTATTATCTATAATCTCATCAAATAATATATCAATATTATTATCTATTATAGAGTGAATATTTTTTGTAGTTATTTGATAGTTTTTGATAATAGCTGGTAAGTTTTCTTCAAGATTGTGTTTCATTTCATCGCTTATGATTTCAAGTACTTTTGTAGTTATAGGAGATTTTGAAGGAGTTTGACTAAGTTCTGTTATATCATTTTGTTTTATAAAAACAATAATCAACAAAACAAAACTTACAACTATAAAAAATATAATCGTATTCCAAAAATATCTATTTATCTGTTTTGTTCTCTTTTGTATCTTCTATTTTGGAGCTTAGACTTATAATTTGGACTATAAATCTACTTAATCCCAAGATTGAAATAGCATTTACAACTATAAAAACAATCCAAACAAGAGTTTTTTTGATCTCTTGATATTGCAATATTTGTGAGCTTTGTTTGGCAAAAAACCAAAAATATGTATCAAGTTCTACTTTTAAGCGTAAAATATAATCTAAATATATACACTTTGAGGATAAAGAGTTTGTAGCTAGTTGTAAACTCTCTTCTAGGCTATTGCTTAGATAATTTGGCTCATAACTATAGATAAAAGATAGCATAAAGATAAACAAAAGAACAAAAGATGAGATTTTGATACTTAACTCTTTTGTAAATATCTCTAAATGCTCTTGATTGATAACTTTAGAAAAGTAAGATAAAAGTTTGTGATATAAAACAAATACAAAAGCTATAAAAAAAGCCAATAATAGATATAAATACCATGTAAAAGATACAATACTATAGATAATAGAGATAGTATAAATAAGTGATATCACTATATATACAACTATAGTCAAATATGGAGAAGTGATGATCTTAGCTATAAAAGTATCTTCTTTGAAATAGCAGTTTTTAAAGCAGATTTTTTCTCTCATTCTTTTTTGAAAAAGGCTATAAGCTATAAAAAAGCTCATTATTATAGGCACTATTAAAAAATAGCAATTATTCTTATAACTAAGCTTTATAAATAACAAAACCACTATAG
>JAAYJJ010000088.1 GCA_012522985.1 Aliarcobacter butzleri | reverse complement strand
TTGGAAAAATCACTCTTTCTATGTTTACTTACAACATTGTAAGTTACATAAACCGCATAAAACATGAGCCACAAACACTAGGAGAACTTTTTAGAGATTTAGAGTGTGAACTTGAAACCCTTGCAATTTCAATGCAACTTTTTATTCAAATACTTACAAAAATCTCTGAAATCCAAAATGTTGTCAAGGATAATAAAGATTTACTTCAAATTATTGCAGTGATAAGTGCTTTCACTCAAAAAGAGTTAGGTTTTATGTGCGAAAGTTGAGTTACTTAATACCATAATTTCATCTATAGGAATATCTGCACTATGTAACTCAAGCATGGTTGAGTATATCTTTTTATACTCACTATTAATAAAATTATTACTACTAATAATATACTTTATATCATCTAATAGATTAGAGTCATAAAAAATACTACTTAATATACTCTTTTCTATGTTTAAACTTGACATAATGCTTTGGTTTTTGTTACAATTACTATGAGTTTGACTCATGAGATCTCCTTTATATTAACGGTTCCTTGGGTTACTTCGTCTCTAAAAATAAAAGTTTGTCTAGAGGACATATCGTAGCTTAAGTTTTTAGAGATGAACTCTTTTTCTTTTTTTGATAAAAGTTTTTCTATTTCCGCTTTTTCTTCTTCTTGTATTAAGATTGCTAAACCATCGTTTTCATCTATTGAATTTTGTTGATTAACACTAGCAAAAAACACAAGGTCTTTTTTAATACAAGTTCTATATCTATCATCAAACAAGTTACAAGTATTGTTTGCTATTCTTTGAACAATTTTTCTTATAAGTTTTAGATTTGTTTCAGCACAAATCCCACTACAAGAAAAAATTGATTTCTTTTTGGATAGTGACTTTTTGAGTTGTTTTTTTGTTACATCTATTGCATGAGGATAGATATCATCAAAGCTCATCTTTTGTACTATAAACTTATAGTTTGTTTTTTGTAGTATCTTAGCAACATCTTCTTTTGCTAAATCAAAAAGTAAACTACTATCATTTAACATATCATCAAAAAGCTTTTCTCTGCTATATTTGATTGATAATGCCTCTTGCCAACACCAGTTTTTTAACTTAGACATCTTAAATACTCCTCTTAAAACATTATCATGTTTTTTTAGCATTGCTATCTTCTATAGCTTCTTCTAGTAAATCTAGATTTTTTCTAGCTTGAAATTCGGCTATTTTTAATTTTGGATACAATACTCTATTACCTACTTTTATGGCTTCTATAAAGCCTCTTTTCCGCCATGCTTCAACTGTTGGAGTTGAAACTCCAATAATTCTAGCAACTTGGGTCACACTTAAATTTAAAGTGTCTTTATAACCAAGTTCATCAATCAGCTGTAAATTGATTGATATTTCATTATCTATTAAACTCATTAGCACTCCTTAGCCCCTTAAAAACGATATTTCAAGGGGTCGTAATTAAGCATTGTTTTAGTATTATTTAGATGAAAAATTTATAAATATATACAAAAAGGCAATGCTTCATGCAATTATGCCTAAATGTTCATATGAAGTCAATAGGATTATGCCCAAATGTACAAATTTAATGAAAAGATTAAAGTGTTTAGAGAAAAATTAAAATTAACACAAGAAGAAATGGCTAAGCAACTGGAAATAGGAGTTAGAACTTATATTAGATATGAAAAAGGTGAACGATTTCCTACTATAGATATAGTTTATAAACTTGCCCGATTGGACAATATTAATTATAACTGGCTTTTAGGTGATCAAGATAATATGATAATAGAAGAACAAAACTCTTCAACAGATGGAATTATTTGTATAAATACAGAAGATTATGTATATAGTGCAGAGATTAAGGAGCTTTTTGAGCTTCTTAAAGATGTGCCAAAATCTTGGATAAGAAATATGACAGATAAGCTAAAACAATCTTTAAATGCTATAAATGATAATTTTAAATAGTAAATATAAAGAATTTGTTAGTTATAACTATTGTTGATAAAGTTTATAGATGAACAAGAAATATAAGGTGATGGTATCAGGGGAGTGATTAGTTCCCCCTTTTATTAATACTAATAGCATTTGGTTGCAAACACTAAAAGTATTAAAAGTAATACCATAATGCGGATAAACAAGTTTTGCTCCAGTGTTGGCACTCCCACCCTATAAATTGCTACACTACCCGCAAAAAAAAAGGTAAAGCTAAAAAGCCTTA
This sequence comes from Aliarcobacter butzleri, assembly GCA_012522985.1. Lineage (GTDB taxonomy): Bacteria > Campylobacterota > Campylobacteria > Campylobacterales > Arcobacteraceae > UBA6211. The sequence goes on along the minus strand of JAAYJJ010000088.1, from coordinate 2,715 downwards.
CCTTTCTATGCCAACAAGGGGTAATCAATCCCTCAAAGAGCAACTTGTTTTATCGTGAAGTATTATACCAAAATCTGTTTTATTTGTCAATAAATATTCAAACTTTAAATAAAAGCTCTCTAGCTTTTTCTTTTAGAACTGTTTGAGTATCTTTAATCTCTTCTACAAGTTTTTCTACTTCCTTATAATCTCTTATAGTAGTTAAATTTATTTTACTATCTTCATTTTGAGTTAGCCAATGTTTAAAAAGTCCTCCTAGTCTTCCTAGATCACCAGCAGTATTTAAAAGACTTCTAATAGCTAATTGATCTATAATACATTTTATAGGATAGTTCATAGATACATTTCTCAAATAACTACTCATAGTCAAGCCGTGATCAGCTGATTTTTGTAATAGCTGATCATATTCTTCTGGTGTTAGTCTAATATTTACTTGTACTGTTCGTTTCATCTTTTTTACTCCTGTATAAGTATTTGATACTTATTCATAATTTGCTTTAGCAAACAGGATTTTAGAGCAGTAGTGCGATAAAACTTAGTAAATGTATAGCATTTACATATCCTGTCCTCTTTCTCCACCACAATAATACACATTTTAGCACAAACAAAACAAATTTTTACATATTTGCTAAAAAGTGTCAAAATGTGCTAGAATGTGCTTAATTATGAATAAGGTATAGAATAAGATAAAAGGAGCATATTTTGAAAAGAGGTGATGGCACTATAGAATTTTATGCCAATTTAAAGTGGTTAAAAGAGCAATATGAAGCAGGATTTGTTGTAGCTAAAAGATTATATGAAAAAGCTGTAAATGAGCGAGGTTTTAAAATGAAGTATTGGCAATTTAATAAATACTTTAATGAAGAGCTTAATCATAGAAAACACAAAAAAGATGAACAAAAAATCAAACAAAACACTCCAGCACAAAATACACAAAATATAGAAGAAAATAAACCAAAAAGAGATGGTCCAATAATTGCAAGAATGGATAAACCAAAAAGAGTTTTTGATCCACTTTTTAACAAAGAGTATGATCCTAGTAGAGTTATAAAATAAAATATAGTATGATAAATTATGATATGTAATATAAAGACTTTTAAAATTAAGGAGCAAAAATGCAAAGAGGTGATAAAGCTATAGAGTTTTATTCAAATTTAAATTGGTTAAAAGAGCAGTACAAAGCAGGGTTTGTAATAGCTAAAAGATTATATGAAAAAGCTGTAAATGAGCGAGATTTTAAAATGAGCTATATGCAGTTTTGTAGATATTTCAATGAAGAGCTTAATCATAGAAAATATAAACGAGGTGAAGCAAAAGTAGAATTTTATTCAAACTTAGATTGGATCAAGGATCAATATAACAATGGAGTTATTGTTTCTAAGTTTTTATTTCAGAAAGCACAAAAAGAGAAAAATTTTAAAATGGGATATCCTCAATTTAATAAATATTTTAATGAGGTATTTAAACCAAAAAAAGAAGTGAAAAAAACACCAAAAAATCAAAACTCTAATGAATATTTAGTGATTTTTAGTAGCCTACCATCCAAATGATAAGCCACTATCTTGAACTAATCTTCTTTCACCAAAAATATATTTATCTATAGTTGCACCATTAGGTAGTTTTTTTGAGTTACTATTATATATCTCTTTTTGTTCAAATTGATTTTCTTTGCCTTTAATAGGTGTACGAACAAAAATTTGCATATTATCAACCAAACCACTCTTAGCAACTTCTTTGATATTTTTTGATAAGTTTTCAACTACTAAATCGTGATGTTCTTTTGGTGTAAATCTTGCCTCTTTTGGATTTACTTCTTTCATTTTATTATATCTTTCAAGACAAGAAGCCCAGCTAATATCTTGATTACAAGTTTGAACTAATACAGTTGTTTCATAGCCACTGTCTTTTAGTTTTTGTAGGGTATTTATTGGTGTTTGAGCTGTTCTAAAAGTACCTTCTATAACTATATTGTATCTTTCATTTAGAGCTTTTTGAAATATAGCTTCTGTCATAGCCCCTGCAAACTCTGCTGTATACTTAGGGGCATCTTCAGCATATTTTTCTTGTAAGATTTCATAATCTGGGTGATATTTTCTAAAGTTATCACCATTGATTTCTAAAATATTTCTATTTAATCTGTTTTTAGCTTCTGCTATTAGTGAGGATTTTCCAGCCCCTGGCTGTCCACCTAGTACAAAACCTTGAGGATTATTTTGATTTGCAAGTACTGATGGATTGAATTTTAATATTTCTTTATTCCAAACCTCTAGTAGTAATTTACTGGATATCTTACTCATATTTCAGTCTTATAGCTTTGATTTTATTTAACATAATCTCATAATCAATATTTTCTGGAGAACTCATCAGAATATCTTCCCTTAATTGTCCTATAGTACTAAGATCATCTTCTATTTCTTTAGTAGTATCTTTACCTATTGTTAAATATCCTATACTAGCATACTCTAAAAGTACATCTTTTTCCATAATTGTTGCCATATCTTCTCCTTTTATCTTATTATATATCTCTTATTCATAATTTTAGTTTAAATAAACTGTATATCAAGATAGTACTAGAACAACTAAGAGTACTAAGAGAAGTGAGAGAAGTGAGAGAACCCCATTTGATGGGACTTCTAAAGAGTTGTATAATAATACCCCCTATAATACTAAACAAAAGAGTACCCAGAGTAGTGGGAGAAGTGAGAGAAGTGGGAG
>JAAYJJ010000087.1 GCA_012522985.1 Aliarcobacter butzleri | reverse complement strand
GACTTTAATAAAGAGATAGTTACTAGAAAAGACTCATTTAATATAAATCATACCTTTAAAATAACTTCTTTAGATCAAAACAATACTACTTTTATACTAAAAGATATTACAAATGAGCTAGAGTTAGAGAAGATTATAAACAATTTTTTACATATTGACTCTTTAACTGGATATCCAAATAGAACAAAGCTTATTCAAGATCTTAAAAAAACAAGTACTCCTATTTTATCTTTGGCTATTATAGATCTCAAAGACTTCAAAGAGATAAATGACTTTTATGGTAACCAAATAGGTGATTTTGTACTTAAACAAGTAGCTGACTTTATAAACTCTCAACTATCAAAAGATCAAACTCTTTATAAATTTCATGCTGATACTTATTGCATAGCCAATTATACACTAGATAGGCAAAGTTTTATAAAGCTAATAAAAGATATTTTAAATAAAATCGATGATGAGGTTATCGTATTTGATCAATACGAAATAGATATGAGAGCTATTGCAGGACTCTCTTTTTCTACTAAAAACAATAAACTAATTACAGCAGATTTAGCTCTTCAAGCTGCTAAAAAAAACAATAAACAATATGTTATATTTTATGATGAACTTGATAATCTACAAGAGTATGAAAACAATATGACTTGGACTAAAAAACTCAAAAAAGCTATCACAGAAGATAAAATAGTAGTCTATTTTCAACCTCTTATAGATAATGAAACACTAAAAACTGTTAAATATGAGTGTTTAGTAAGAATGATTGATGATGATAGAATAGTATCTCCTTTTTTCTTTTTGGATATAGCAAAAAAATCAAATCAATATACTAAGATAACTAAAATAGTTATAGAAAAAGCTTTTAGTGCATTTGCTCATCTTGGCTTTGACTTTTCTATCAATATCTCTTATGATGATATAGAAGAGGAGAGTTTTTTGGAGTTTATTAAACAGATGCTTCAAAAGTACAACCAAAACAATATAGCAAATAGAGTAATTTTTGAGATATTAGAAGATCAAAATATAAAAAACTATAAACTTTTAAACAACTTTATAAGTGAGGTTAAAGCTCTTGGTTGCAAGATAGCTATAGATGATTTTGGTAGTGGGTATTCAAATTTTGAACATATTATACAGATGAAGATTGATTATCTTAAAATAGACTCATCTTTAATCAAAAATATAGCAATAGATGATAATAGCTACCAAGTAACAAAGACTATTGTTGATTTTGCAAAAAACTTAAACCTTAAAACTATAGCAGAGTTTGTGGAAAATAAAGATATTTTTGATATTACTAAGGCTATGGGAATAAACTACTCTCAAGGATACTATTTTAGCCCTCCACTATCTTATTGTGATATAAAAGCAAATCCTTCAAATAACTCTTAATATTTTTTGTGATATGATTATATACTTTTTATAAAAGGATATTTTTGAATAATCAAACACAATCTTCAAATATAATCTTTGGTCCAGTTCCATCTAGAAGATTTGGTATAAGTTTAGGTATAGATTTATCACCAGATACTAAACAGTGTAACTTTGATTGCTTATATTGTGAACTAAAAGCAGCTAAAACTGTTGATTCTATGAGTCATTATCCTAGCGTTGAAGAGATATTAAATGCAGTTAAAAATAAACTTCAATCATCTACTAGTAAAATAGAGGTTCTAACACTTACAGCAAATGGTGAACCAACTCTTTATCCCTATCTAAAAGAGTTAGTAACTAGCCTAAAAACTCTAAATAAAGAGATAAAACTACTAATTTTATCAAATGGAAGCACTATATATAAAAGAAAAGTCCAAGAAGCACTACTAGATATAGATATAGTTAAACTCTCTTTAGATTGTGTTAGTAAAGAGTGTTTTAATAAACTAGATAGACCACATAAAAGTGTTGAGATAGATAAAATCGTTACTGGTATGGTAGAGTTTCAAAAGATATTTAAAAATGAGTTGGTTTTAGAGATTTTATTTGTAAAGAGCTTAAATAATAAAAACAAAGAAATCGAGTTATTAAAAAATGCTATTAAAGAGATAAAACCTAGTAGAGTTGATCTAAGCACTATAGATAGACCTCCTGCATATAAAGTAGAAGCTATAAGCTTTGAAGAGTTAGAAGAGATAGCAAGTAAACTTGATTATCCATATATAAATATAGCACATAAACATAGACCTATATTTGAAGCTACTTATTCAAAAGATGAGATTTTAGCTCTTTTACAAAGAAGACCTTTAAGTAAGTTTGACATAGAGCATACTTTTAGCAATAGTAGTAGATCTTTTTTAAATGAACTTATTGATGATAAAAAAGTAGAGATTATAGATAGTAGTGGGGTTGAATTTTATAAAATCCCATAAAGTTTTATAAAAAATCAAAAAAGACTTGACAAATTAGTTTTTTTTTACTATAATTTCACCCACTTATCAATCCGGATTAGCTCAGCGGTAGAGTAGTCGGCTGTTAACCGATTGGTCGCTGGTTCGAATCCAGCATCCGGAGCCATATTGTCTTACATTTTTAAATTTAAAATTTAAATTAATCGTATTTTTAGCTAATCTATTTTATAATATTCTTCTTAATTAGTAATATGTACTAAAATATTTGTTGTGTGGTTTATATGAAAAAATTATTGTATATATGTTTGCTTGTTTCTTTTGCCCTAGCAACAGAACCTATAACCCCTATTCCTACTACGGTAAATGTGGACAAAAAAAAGGTTCTTTTAGGAAAAGAGCTATTTTTTGATCCAATACTTTCAAAAGACAATACCATCTCTTGCCATGATTGTCATTTTTTAAATCAAGGTGGTGTTGATAATCTTCAATTTTCTTTTGGAGTTGAGGGTAAAATAGGAGAAATACATGCTCCTCCAGTACTTAACTCTGTTTTTAATTTTGTTCAGTTTTGGGATGGAAGAGCCAAAAATCTCCAAGAACAAGCCTTAGGACCTATTACAAATCCTGTAGAGATGGATCATAGTCTTAATGATTTACTAGATATACTAAAACAAACTCACTATGATACAAAATTTAAAGCTATCTATAACGATGGTTTAACCATAGAAAATCTAGCAAATGCTATAGCTGAATATGAAAAAACACTTATTACTCCAAACTCACCTTTTGATCTCTTTTTAAAAGGTGATTATAGTGCTATATCCAAAGAGGCAAAAGAGGGATATGTACTTTTTAAAGATCAAGGATGTATTGCATGTCATCATGGTGTCAATGTAGGCGGCAATCTATATGCTAAATTTGGAGCTATTTATGCTACAAATAGCAATACAAAAGGAAGATATGAAGTTACAAAAGATGAGATGGATGAGTATTTTTTTAAAGTCCCAAGTCTAAGAAATATAGAGCTAACTGCTCCATATATGCATGATGGACGAATAGAGACTCTAAATGAAGCTGTAAAGTTTATGGCTTATTATCAACTAGGTAAATCTCTTTCAGAAGATGATATAAATAAAATTGTGGCTTTTTTAAAGTCTCTTACTGGTGAATTGCTAGATTATGAATAAAAATCAAAGCCTTTTAAGAAGATGGATTAAAAATACTGATCCTATTTTAACATTTTTATTTATATTTATTTTTTTATTAGCTCTTTTATTGGTAAGCCTTACACAAATCAATACAAAAATAGAAAACTATAATAAATATCAAAGTTCTATAAATAAAATAAAAATTTTAATAAAAGAGTTTGATACTATAATACAAACAAAAACACAATTTATTAACTACGATAGAGTTGTTGAGAAAACAGAAGATACTTATAATACAATCTATCAACTTCAAAATGACTCCTCTTATACAGAGCTTGAAGAGTCTTTAAGACCTGTTTTAAAGCTTTTGTTAAATCAATGGAGTAAAAAGCATGAGCTTATAGAGAGGTTTAAATCAAATAATGCCACAATTGTAGCATCATTAAACTATATAACAGAGCTTTCAAAATCTATTAAGATCACTTACTTATCAAAAAACCCAGCAGATATGCTGATTTTGGATAATAGTGTAACAAATCTATTTAAACTTTTTTTAGACTTACAAATAGATGATAAAGTTATTAATGATGGACTAAATAATATCTCAAAATTAGCTAAAAAATATAATAATAAAGATATAGACTTTTTATATGTTAAATATAAAGATACTCTAAATGGACTATCTAGAATAAACACTATTAAAAATAAATATAAAAAAATAGACACTTTAAGTATCATCAATAATATAGAATCTATCTTACATAAAGAGCATAATCTAAATATAAATAATCAACAACAAATGGCAATGGTTTTATTTATGGCTTCATCATTTTTGATGATTGTTTTGATTTTATCATACTTTAGATCTATCAAAACTAAAAAAGAGCTAACTGCTTTTAAATATGCTGTTGAAAACAGTGACAACTCTATAGTTATGACTGATAAAAATAGAAAAATAATCTACGTTAATGAATCTTTTGAAAAAGTTACAGGATACAAAAAAGAAGAGGCTCTTGGAAAAAATCCAAATATTTTAAAATCTGGAAAAATGCCAAGTGTTTTTTATAAACATATGAATGAGATTTTAGATCGTGGTGATAAATGGATGGGAGAGTTTATCAATATCAATAAATTTGGTGAGATTTATTATGAAACTGCATCTATTACACCTATCTTTACAGATGATGAACTTACTGGATATCTTGCAATCAAACTTAATATTACTGATTATGTAAGACAACAAGAAAAAGTTGAGTTTTTAGCCCATCATGACAACCTAACAGGCTTACCAAATAGAAGAAGTTTAGAGAAAAAACTACAAGAATTAATCAAAAAAACAAATAAAGCTGAAAATCACTTTGCTATTATGTTTATGGATCTTGATGGATTTAAAATTATAAATGATAGTTTAGGACATGATATAGGAGATTTGGTACTAAAAGAGGTAGCAAAAAGATTTAAAGAAGCCCTTAGAGACAGTGATTTTGTTTTTAGAGTTGGTGGAGATGAGTTTGCTGTTATTATTGAATATACAAAAAATGAAAATGTGTTAGATATAATAGCTACAAAAATAATAGAGATAGTAAATCAACCTATTTTAGTCTCTGGACACTCTTTGCATGTTGGTTGTAGTATTGGTATAGCTATATATCCATATGATGGTGAAGATATGTTAAGCTTATTAAAACACTCAGATACTGCTATGTACAAAGCAAAACAAGAGGGAAAAAATAGATATGAATACTATACTAAAGAGCTTTCTAGTACAGTTCATACAAGACTAAATATAGAACAAGCCTTAGCTAAAGCTTTAAAAAACAATGAATTTTATCTTAAATATCAACCAAAATATAATCTTAAAACAAAAGATCTATATAGCGTTGAGGCTCTTGTCAGATGGAATAGCTCTATTTTGGGTGAAGTTGAACCTGATGATTTTATATATATAGCAGAAGAGACAGGATATATTAACTCTATTGGTTTATATCTATTTAAAAGAGCTTGTGAAGATTTTAAAAAGCTTCAAGAGATACTTAAAATAGAGATGATAACTATAAATATATCTACTTTACAACTTATTAACTTAGAGTTTATCAATAATATCAAAGATATATTACAAGCAACTCATATAGAAGCATCTAATATAGGCTTAGAGATAACTGAAACATATATTATGAAAAATATTAACGAAGTACAAGAGACTCTTGATACTTTAAGAGGACTAGGATTTAAAATAATAGTAGATGATTTTGGTACAGGATACTCATCTATGTCATATCTACAAAAACTTCCTATAGATATCATCAAAATAGATAAGTCATTTGTAGATGATATAGTCCAATCAAACAACAAATCAATAGTTACCGCTGTTGTGGCTATATCAAATAGTTTTGGTTTTAAAACAGTTGCCGAAGGAATAGAGACTAAAGAGCAAGAAGAGATTTTAACAGAGCTTGGTGTAGATTATGGACAAGGCTACTTTTTCTGTAAACCAAAAACTCTAGAAGATATCAAAGAGTGCAAACAAACTTAATATAGCTTTTAGTATTTTATTTAGTAATCACAATTATAGTTGTATTTTATGAATATTTAGTTAAAATAAAAACTTATTTAGTTTATGGGGAATATATGGATAATATAGACTTAGTTTTACTAATTGTTGCTTTTTTAATGTTACTTAGTGCAGTTTCAAGTAAACTTTCTGGAAAGTTTGGCGTACCAGTGCTTGTTATATTTTTGGCTCTTGGTATGTTGGCTGGTTCTGATGGGCTTTTGGGAATAAGCTTTGATGACGCGATATTAGCACAAGCTGTGGGAACTTTGGCACTAATATTTATACTATTTGGTGGTGGCTTAGATACTGAGTATAGAGTTATTAAGCCTGTATTAACTAATGGTTTAATCTTGGCTACTTTTGGGGTACTTATTACCGCACTAGTTATGTCTGTATTTGTTTATTATTTACTTGATTTTACATATTTAGAGTCCTTACTTCTTGGATCTATTATATCCTCAACAGATGCAGCTGCTGTTTTTGCTATACTTAGAGCAAAAGGAATCAAGCTAAAAAGAGGTTTAGCACCGCTTTTAGAGTTTGAATCAGGTAGTAATGACCCTATGGCTATCTTTTTAACTGTAACAGTACTACAGCTTATTTTAATACCCGCAGCTCCATCAGTTTGGGATTGGGTAGTTCACTTTTTCTTACAGTTTTCTATAGGGATATCTTTTGGTATAGCTTTTGGTTTGGTATTACCAAGGATTTTAAATAAAGTTAAACTTGATTATTATGGACTCTATCCTGTTATTACAATAGCTTGGGTTTTATTGCTTTTTAGTCTTACAAACTTGCTTGATGGAAATGGATATTTAGCTATTTATATAGCTGGTATAGTTATCAATACAAAAGATTTTGTACATAAGAAAAATCTTGTTGGTTTTCATGATGGACTAGCTTGGATTATGCAAATAGCAGTTTTTATTACTCTAGGGCTTTTGGTTTTTCCTTCACAGCTTCCAGAAGTTGCTCTAAATGGATTTTTAATAGCATTATGGCTTATGTTTATAGCAAGACCTATAAGTGTATTTTTAGGTACACTTTTTAGCAAAAGATTATCTTTTAGAGAAAAAACTTTTGTCTCATGGGTAGGACTAAGAGGTGCTGTACCTATAGTACTTGCTACATATCCATATGTAGCAGGATTAGAAAACTCTGCACTTATCTTTAATACTGTATTTTTTGTGGTATTGCTTTCTATCTTTTTTCAAGGAACAACACTATCATATCTATCAAAGCTACTAAAAGTAGATGCGGTTGTATTTGATAGAAGTAAAAAAGAACAACGCTCTACCCCACTTTTGTTTTATACTATAAGGCAATTTGCTATAGATAAAAACTCTTCTGCAATAGGTACAAGTATAGCTGAGTTGGAACTACCAAAGGATTTTTTGATTTTGCTTATTAAAAGAGATAAAGAGTATATAAGACCTGTAGGATCAACAATATTTAAAGAAAATGATATTTTACTTATACAGTGTGATAAATCAAGTAAGTACAAAAAGATCTTAAGAAAGATTTTTGGCTAAAACATGGTAACTCTCTAGCTTATTATAGACTAAAGAGTTACTACTATTTTTTAGAAAAGCTTATTAACTCTTCAGTGTAACAAACTTTTGGTGGTAAGGCTTTTAAAGCTTCATCAAAAATAAACTTTGTACTAAGAGCATCACTATAAGCTCTATGATGAATTGGTATATCTATATTTAAAATCTCTTTTAAAGCTACAAGTCCATATTTTTCACTTTTTATTGTTCTTTTTGCTAGATCAATAGTACATAGTTTTCTATTATGTAGTTTTCCATATCCATAGTTATACATAGATTCAGATACAAAGTTATAATCAAACTTAATATCATGTGCAACAAAGACTGTATCATCTAAAAAAACTCTAAATTCTAATAAAACATCTTTTAAGTTAGGTGCATCTTTTAGCATTTGTGGAGTTATTTTTGTAACTTCTTGAATATACTCAGGTATCTCTTTTGCATATACTAAGCTCTCATAACTATCTATAATCTCACCATTTTGTATCTTAATAGCAGCTATTTCTATAATTTGTCCATAAGGAACCTTTGAACCATTTGTTTCTATATCTATAATACAAAACTTTTGTTCATTGATTGGAGTTACTCTTGTTTTTAGCCTTACTTTTTCATCTATTATCTCCAAAGGTAAGCCATTGGATAACAAAAGTTGAAACTCTAACTCTGGGTTTTCATAAAAAGTATCAGCTTTTTCTAAAATATCAAAAAAATCTTTTTTATCTATATCTCTTTTTTTTAAACATTCAACCATTTTTTCTATCTCTTTTTCATAACTACGCAAGTATTTCCTTTAGTTTTTTGAGTTTTGTATAAAAGTCTTTAGTTTTTTTAAATCTTTTTTACCCTTACTTGCCTCTACTCCACTACTTACATCTACACCGTAAAAGTTATATTTTTTAACTTCTTGAATATTGTTACTATCTAAGCCTCCAGCTAAGATCATCTTAGAGCAATCTATTCCATCAAACCACTCTAAAGCCAATCTTTTACCTTCCCCACCATAACTATCTACATAGGCATCAACTAATACATACTCATCTTTTATTGTTAAAATATCATCTTTACTTTTAGCTCTTATAACTTTAATATAAGGAGTTTGAAGCTTATCAAAAAACTCCATACTAGCTTCAAAATGAATTTGAGCTAGATCCATACCACACTTCTTGCATACACTATCTATATAGCTAGGCTCTTGATTGACAAAAAGGGCTACTTTTTTAACAAATGGTGGCAAAAGCTTTGATATCTCTTTTGCTTTTGCTACTTCTATAAATCTAGGTGATTTTTCATAAAATACAAATCCCAAAGCATCAGCACCCATTTGACAAGCATCAAGGGCATCTTCAAGATTTGTAATACCACATATTTTAACTTTCATACTAAACTCTTAAAGACTCAATTGCTTGTTGATAATTACCACTTCCAAAAACATAACTTCCAGCTACTACTATATCAACTCCAGCATCTTTTAAAAGTTGTATATTTTTATTACTTACTCCACCATCTACTTCTATAAGACAGTTTTTATTTCTTTTTTCTATTAGATCTTTTAATCTTTTGGATTTTTCTAAAACACTATCTATAAACTTTTGCCCACCAAAACCAGGGTTTACACTCATAAGTAGCACCATATCAAGATCTTCTAAAATATGTTCTATAGTCTCAACTCTTGTATGGGGATTTAGCGTAATTGCTGGGCTTATACCATAATCTCTTATTTTTTGTATAAGTCTATGAGGATGTTTTTCCTCTTCTATATGAAAAGAGAGATATTTTGGCCTTAGGGGAGCAAAAAGATCTACAAAAAAACTATTATTCTCTACCATAAGATGAATATCAAGTGGTTTTATAGCCACTTTTGCTACAGCACTAACTACAACAGGTCCTATAGTCATATTTGGCACAAAATGTCCATCCATCACATCAACATGAACCAAATCACATCCAGCATCACAAATAGCTCTTATCTCTTCATTTAATCTCCCAAAATCAGCACTTAAAATAGATGGTGCAACTAACATATCAATTCCTTAAAAATATTTAAAATTTACAATTCATCATTAATCAACTGCACAATCTTATCATACTTTAAGTTAATATAGGTATAATTACGCAAAATTTATAAACGGTAAAGGTATATTATGTCAAGAAAATGTCAAATATCAGGCAAAGGCCCAATGGTTGGAAACAATGTAAGCCACGCAAATAACAAAACAAAAAGAAGATTTTTACCAAACCTTAGAACAGTTAGATTGACTCTAGAAGATGGGACAACGGCAAAAATCAAAATATCTGCAAAAGAGTTAAGAACTCTTAAAAAACAATCATAATAGTAGCACGGGAGTGCTTCTCTTATGAGCAACTCACACAAAAAGAGTACTGCTTCATTTAAAAAAAAGTTTGGTAAATTCATAGGATGGGATCAAACAAGTAGAAAACCTCAATATAATCTAAATCCTCTTATTTATGAACAACTAAAACCCTTTAGATTACCTTTAGTAATGATACAAATCGTTATGATTATAGGTACTTTGGGATATGTTTATTTTGAAGATTATGATATAATGCATGCTATATTTCAAGCAGCTTATACATTTTCAACCACTGGTTTTGGTTCATTAAATGAGGGTAATTTTTCAAATGCTGGGATTATTTTTACAGTTACACTTATTATTATAGGTTTTGCTGTACTTACATTTTCAGTTGGTATTTTGCTTAGAACATTTGCTGAAGGTACACTTTTTAGACTACTAAAGGAACGAAAAATGTTATATAAAATAGCAAGGTTAAGAAATCATTTTGTTGTATTTTATCACAATGAATACACCGCTCAGTTAGCTAGTCAATTTAGAGCAAATCATATCCCATTTGTAGTAGTTGATCCTGATCCAAGCATAGAACAAATAGCTAAAGAGCATAAATATCCATATTTTATACAAGAAGAACCCTATACAGAAAAAGCCTTTTTAAAAACCCACCTATCATCAGCAAAAGGGGTTATCTCTTTATCGAAAAATATATCAAACAATATCACAATCATAGCTTCAGTTAGACTTTATGAAAAAGAGCTTTCAAGAAAGCCTTATTTGGTTATTTGTAATGCAGAAACCAATAATGATGTAGTTAAACTCAAAAAACTAGGAGCAGACAAAGTAGTAGCTCCTCCAGCACTTATGGCTCAAAGAGTAAGTGCTATGGCTGTACGTCCTGATATGGAAAATGTTCTAGAGCAATTTTTATATGATAAAGATACTCCTATAGATATGGAAGAGATTTTAATAAGTGAAAAAAGCTGGATAATAGGTCAAGAGATTAAAGATGCTCATTTAAGAGATAAGATAAAAGTTAGTGTTATAGGTATTACTGAAGCAGACGGGCATTTTATAGAGATGCCTATGGGTGATACCAAAATCAATGCAAATGCAAAATTGCTTGTTGTTGGAAATCAATCAAATATTACAAAAGCAAAAAGATTACTAAATAAATTTCAAAAACCTAAGGAGATATAATAATGTTTACTATTTTACCTATAAAAGG
>JAAYJJ010000008.1 GCA_012522985.1 Aliarcobacter butzleri | reverse complement strand
TTCATTTTTTTCCTTAATTATTTTTTCTGCTATTTTTTTTGAAATTGTACTAATAACTGGAACACAAACACTATTTCCAAACTGCTTATAACTTTGTGTATCACTTGTAACAATTTTAAAACTATTTGGAAATCCTTGTAGTCTACAAGCTTCTCTAGGAGTTAGTTTTCTTGGATTTGTATTTTTCTGTTCAATTAAAATTTCTGAACCATCTTTGTAATATCTTGCACTTATTGTGCTTGTATATTTTGAATTATTATTAAATAAAGAGTATCCAAAACCATTTCCTTTTGCTTTATGCTCCTCTTTTCTTCTTTGATGTCCTGCCCAAAGTCTATCCGAAATTGTATATTTTCCATCTATATCTTTATCTAAAATATCACCCAAACAAATATCTTTCTTTAAAGGCCTAGGAAACTCAAACTCAACATCTTCCAAAAATGCTACAATATAAATCCTCTCTCTATTTTGTGGCACACCAAAATCTTTGGCATTAAGAACTTGTGAGTATACTTTATATCCTAGATCTTCCAAGGTTTGCTTTACAACTTTAAAAGTATTACCTTTATCATGATTTACAAAGCCTTTTACATTTTCTAAAAATATTATTCTTGGTTTATGATATGCTGCAATTCTTGCTACATCAAAAAAAAGTGTCCCACGAGTATCTTCAAAACCTTTACGAAGTCCAGCAATACTAAAAGCTTGACATGGAAAACCCGCTAGTATAATATCATGTGATGGTATATCTTTTTCATCTATTTTGGTTATATCACCATTTGGCATCTCACCAAAGTTTGCATAATAAGTTTGCTGTGCAAACTTATCTATCTCACTAGCAAAAACAAACTCTATATTTTTTCCAAAAGCCTCTTGAAACCCTAAGCGAATACCACCAATTCCAGCAAAAAGATCTATTGCTTTTAAAGTACTGTTTTTTGGTTTATTTGCAATATCAAATAAGCTTTTTTGAGTAAAAGTACTATTATCAATCTTCTTAGTCATATTGCCTCCTAATTTTTCAAATAATAACATAGTTTTTTATACTACCCATTAAACATTGCAAAATGTAATGTTTTATTAAAAATGATGCTCTTTACAAGTGTTTTTAAAGCTTCCTTTTATAGCTTTTGCAAAAATATTTATTTTAACATTATGCTTTTTTGCTATTTTTTCTATTAACTCTAAATTTTTCTCTTCAAAACTAAAAAGCAACTCATACTCCTCACCACTACAGGCTATTTTATTATCAAATCCATCAATAAACTCATATCCTATATTTGAAGCTTTACTTATTCTTTCAAGCTCAAAAAAAAGTCCATCAGAGATATCTAGTGAGCTATTTATATATTTTGAAGCCTCATAAAAAAACCCATCTCGCAAACGTGGTTTGATAAATTTAGAGTTTTTATCTATCGTTTTTCCATTAAATAGCTTTAAAAGATCCTCTTTTACACTTCCTAAACTTCCACTATAAGCCATCAAATCCCCTACTTTAGCACCACTTCTATATATAGGTTTTTTTGTTTTTGATATAAGCGTTATAGAGATATCAAGTTTTTCATTTGATATAGTATCTCCACCTATTATAGAGATATTATATTTTTTAGCACACTTCAAAAAGCCTTTTGAAAGCTTTTTTAAATCTTTTTTACTATAGCTTTTAGGTATTGCTACAGTTAAAAGTGCATATTTTGGTACTGCATTCATAGCTATTGCATCACTTATATTAATAAGCATTGCCTTATTTGCTATTTGTTTTAGGCTTAACCACTCCTTTTTAAAGTGTACATTTTCAAAAAATGCATCTTGAGTATAAACCCACTTACCTATTACAGCTCCATCATCACCTATATGTTTTGAATTTTTACTAAAAAGTGATATAAAATATTTTTCTTTACTGTTTTTCATAAGAAAGATTATACTATAATAAACCCAAATTTAATATTTGGAGTAAGAGATTATGACAAAACTCTACTGTGAACTTTTTTGTTTCAACAAAAATAGCGACTATTTACCTTATTATAAAAAAAACTATCTTAAAATAGATGAGAAACTAACACTTTTAGATCTACTTAATATTATAGATGAAAAAGAGCCTTTTGGACTAGATAGATCTAAAAATATCTCTTTAAAGATTAATAATCTATATTTCAACTCCTCTACATCTATAGATGAAGTGATCAAACTATCTGGCAAAGAGTGGAAAATTGAGCCAATAAGCACATATAGAGCTACAAAAGATTTTATTATTGATAATAGTGATTTTGTAGAAAAACTCTCTATATTAAAAGAATATATGACTTACTCTATGTTCCAGTACTATTTAGATGAATATGAGCTTTACTACTATGCATCAAATAGTATAAACTACAACCGTGATTATATAGGTGATCATGTACTTTATGCAGCATATGATATTATCCAAAAAGATCCATCTAAGAAAAATGATATTTTAAAGCTTATTACTGATAGACATAGTAGTATTATCTATCACACATCACTTAAAAATAGAATCTATAATTTTGATACTACACAAGAAAACAAAATCAAAGAGCTTTTTACTATGTCAAACCTTACGTATATAGATATAGAGTATTTAGATATCTTAAGTGAAAAATGTGTAGATATATTTAAAGAGTTTAATATCACATCTTATATGCCAACACAAAATAGTATAAATAGTATCAAAAATAGTGGTGCAAACTATATAGATCTAGCTTCAAGCTACCAAGATATTGCTCTACATACTATCAAATCTAATCCAAACTTTACTTTTAAGCTTTGTGGAGAGTTTTTGCTAGACGCAAAAGACAATAGTGCAGATCTAGTTATAGTAGATGATAAACTTTTAGAGATTTTTGATAAAAACCAAAAACTAATAGAACAAAATGTAGGGAGAGAGATAAATTTACCTATTATTACAAAAACCCAGTTTTTATCAATCCTATCTGGAAATAAAGATTATAAAGCTTTGGGACTAGATAAACATAGAGTAAAACTAGATTGGTAAAACCCTTCTAGTTTGCTAACTGCAACATTTTGTAACAGCTATTATTACAATCTTTAATAAATCCACCTATATTTAAGGTTTCTAAACCTCTTTTTTGATACAATCTTCATAGAATTATTGTTCAAAGGATCAAAATGAGTATTCCTATTCATAAATATGATGTTGTTATTGTTGGAGCAGGACTAGCTGGTTGTGCTGCAGCAAAAGAGATAAAAGAATCAGGACTTAGTGTATGTGTATTAACAAAACTTCATCCACTAAGAAGTCACTCTGGAGCAGCCCAAGGTGGTATAAATGCTGCACTAAATCCAGAAGATAGTACAGATCTACATATATTTGATACTGTTAAAGGTAGTGATTATCTAGGTGATCAAGATGCTATTACTTTGATGTGTGAAAAAGCACCACAAACTATAAGATGGGCTGAGAAAATGGGAGCAGCATTTAGTAGAAATGATTCTGGTTTGATAGCCCAAAGACCTTTTGGAGGGCAAAGTAAACCAAGAGCTTGTTATGCAAAAGATAGAACAGGTCTTACTTTGCTTCAAACTATATATGAACAAGCTCATAGACTAGGTGTTACATTTTTAGATGAGTGGTATGTAGCTGATATGATATATGACGGCAACAAAGTAAGTGGTGTCGTAGCATATAACATTGTTGATTCAAAACCTGCTATTTTCAATGCTCGTGCAGTTATGTTTGCTACTGGTGGATATGGAAGAGCATTTAAAATCAACTCAAATGCTCATGCAAATACAGGTGATGCACTCTCTATAGTAGCAAGACATGGATTACCTCTAGAAGATATGGAGTTTGTTCAGTTTCATCCAACTGGTATAGCTGGTAATGGTGTACTTATCTCTGAAGCTGCTCGTGGTGAAGGTGGAAGACTTTACAACTCTTTGGGTGAAAGATTTATGGAAAAATATGCTCCAAACAAACTTGAACTTGCTTCAAGAGATGTTGTTAGCCGTGCTATTACTCAAGAGATCCTAGAAGGAAGAGGATGTGGTCCAAACAAAGATCATGTTATGATAGACCTTACTCATCTTGGAAAAGATATTATTATGCAAAGATTACCAGAGCTAAGAGATCTTGCTATTACATTTTTGGGGCAAGATATGATAAAAGAGCCTATAAGTATAGCTGCAACTGCACACTATAGTATGGGTGGTATTCCTGTAGATATAAATGGACATGTTAGAAAAAATACAAAAGATTTCGTAGAGGGCTTTTATGCTGCTGGAGAATGTGCATGTGTAAGCGTACATGGAGCAAACCGTCTTGGAGCAAACTCAGTACTTGAAGCACTATTTTTTGGACGACATGTAGGGCAAAGTATGGCAAAAGATGTTAAATCTGGACTTAAGCTCAAAGAAGCAAATATCAAAGATGCACAAAATGCACTTCAACAAATGCAAACACTAAAAGAAAACAATGGTGATATAAAAGTACCTATTTTAAGAACTAAACTACAAGAGAGCATGACAAATAATGCTGGTGTTTTTAGAACACAAGAATCACTTATAAAACAAAAAGAGATTTTAAAAGAGCTAAAAGAAGAGTTTAAAAACATAAGAATAGATGATAGTTCTGATATATACAATACAGACTTACAAGAAGCTATTGAGCTAGGGCATATGCTTGATTTTGCTGCTTTTATAGTTGAGGGTGCTATAGCTAGAAAAGAAAGCCGTGGAGCACACTTTAGAAACGACTATCCAAATAGAGATGATGAGAACTTTTTAAAGCACACTATGGCATATATGCAAAAAAATGGTGATATTACTATAGAGTATATGGATGTAGTACTTGGCAAATATGAACCTGCTCAAAGAACATATTAAGAGGTGAAGATATGAGTGATACAAAATTAATAACTTGGAAAGTATTTAGGTTTAATAAAGCAACAGACTATCTACCTCACTATGATACAATAGAGATTGAAGTTAGTAAAGATGAAGTTGTTTTAGATGTTATGAACCGTATTAAATGGGAACATGATGGGAGCTTTTCATATAGAAGAAGCTGTAGGCATGGTATTTGTGGAAGCTGTGCAGTTAAAGTAAATGGTAAAGCTACTTTAGCATGTAAAGACAATGTTTTTGCACTAGTTGATATATTTGGTACAACTTTAACCCTAGAGCCACAAAGTACAAAAAGAGCATATAAAGATATGGTTATAGATAAAAGTGATTTTTGGAGTAAATATGATGCAGTTAAGCCATATTTAATAGCTGATATTGAAGCTCATCCAGAGTCTGAAAATATTATCTCTATAGAAGAAGCTAGTAGGCTTGATGAGGCTGATTATTGTATCCAGTGTGGAAACTGCTATTATGCCTGTCCAGCTGTAGAAGTAAATGAAGACTACCTAGGACCAGCAGCTCTTACAAAAGCTTGGAGATTTAACTCTGATGTTAGAGATGAAGCTACTATACAAAGACTTGATATAGTAAACAATCTTGGATCTGGTATATGGGATTGTGTTAAATGTTTTGAGTGTGCTGAAGCTTGTCCAAAAGAGCTAAGCCCAATATCAAAAATAACTTCACTTCATTTACAAACTTTTGAAAAAAATAGAGTTGATAATAACATAGCCTCAAGACATGCTGTTGGATTTAAATGGTCTATACAAAGACATGGTTTACTTGATGAGGGTGAACTAGTAAGATACTCTGAGGGTAATATTGGAGTTATGAGGCATATCCCTGAAGCTATAGAGATGTTTAAAAAAGGCAAAATAGTAATGCCTTGGAATATGCCAAAATCAAAAAACTTAGATGAGATCAAAAAACTAGTTAAAATCTCATCTACAGCTAAATTTTAGGAGAGAAAATGAAAAAGTTAAGATATGCACTTTATACAGGATGTACAGCAAAAGAGAGTACTCCTGAACTCCTAAAATCAACTCTAGCTATTGCAAATAAGCTAGGTATTGAGCTAGTTGTACTTGATGAGGCTAGTTGTTGTGGAGCTAGTCATCTACAAGATTTTGATGATATGTTATCTTTGGTTTTAAATGCTAGAAATCTATGTTATGCAGAAAAACTAGGTCTTACTATGGTAACTATATGTAATACTTGTCAGCTAAATACAAGCCTTACAAAAGATAGACTTGATAATGACCCAGAGCTAAAAGCAAAAGTAAATGAAAAACTAGCAGAGGTTGGATTAGAGTACAAAGGAACTAGTGAAGTAAAACACTTTTTATATGCCCTACAAGATGATTATGGTTATGAAAATATAGCAAAACAGGTAACAAAACCTCTAACAAATCTAAATGTAGCAGCTTTTTATGGTTGTCACAATATAAGACCAAGTCATCTACAAAACAAAACAAATGGTGGGGAAAATCCTTATGTTCCAAGATCAATAGATGATCTTGCTGTTGCTCTTGGTGCTAATAGTGTTGAGTATGGATCTAGCAATAAATGTTGTGGTTTTCATGTTGAACTTCAAAACCCTAAAACAGCCAATAGATTATCAGGTTCAGCTATATTAGATGCTATGGATAACAATGCTGATGTTATGGTGACACCTTGTCCACTATGTCATCTAAGAATGGATGTTCAGCAAAAAAATATCTCCAAAGAGATGGGAAGAGAAGTAAAGATGCCTATACTTCATCTACCTCAAATGGTTGGACTTGCCCTTGGTATGGATGAAAAAGAGTTAGGCTTAAATCATCATATTAC
This sequence comes from Aliarcobacter butzleri, assembly GCA_012522985.1. Classification (GTDB taxonomy): domain Bacteria; phylum Campylobacterota; class Campylobacteria; order Campylobacterales; family Arcobacteraceae; genus UBA6211. The sequence goes on along the minus strand of JAAYJJ010000008.1, from coordinate 908 downwards.
AAAATAAGAAAAAGCTTATATTATGTAATTAAGAGTAAAAAACTCTTAATTGCTTATCTATTTTGTGATATAATACACAATTATTTAAACAAAGGAGACGGTATGCCAAAAATTAACAGATACGTAGATATAGATACAGTAGAAAGAGAAGCAAAAAAAGATTATATAGATAGACACTCTGCTTTTGTTCACTGTGCAAGTAGCACAAAAAAGGGTGAAAAATTCCCTGTAACTATAAAAGTAGGAGATCAATATACTCATCCAGATGATTTTGATCACTATATAGCAAGTGTAACACTTTTTGATGGTGAGACAATGTTAGCAAAAGCTGATTTTGTAGCTGGAACTTTAGGTAATGAAAAATCTCAAGCAGAAGTTACCTTTAACATAATCCCAATGGGTAAAAAGCTAAACTTAGTAGCTCATGCTTACTGTACAAAACATGGTATTTGGGAAAGTGATCCTGTAGTTGTAGAAGTTACAGAGTAAAGATTTTCATAGCTTTCTTTATGAAAGCTATGAAACTTATATAAGCTTTTACTTGCACTCATCTTTTTTGGATAATAGCTTTAGCTCATCGCAACTAAAACCCGCTTCTTTTCTAGCTTTGAAGTTTAGATTTTGTACTTTTTGTGTACTTCCTGGATAGTGCTTTTCTAAGATATCTAAATACTCTTTTTCATAATCAAGTCCTAGTCTATCGCATTCAAACTTAAACCAACGATCGCCTTTTTTTACATGATCTATCTCTTCTATTAGTATCACTTCTAGTGTTTGAATTATTTTTTGATTAAAATTATCTGGATTTGATTTAAGCTTTTCCATGATTTTTGGATTTTGTTCTAATCCATTTGCTTCAAGATATCTTGGAACTATAGCCATTCGCTCTAATAAGTTTGGAGTATTTT
>JAAYJJ010000086.1 GCA_012522985.1 Aliarcobacter butzleri | reverse complement strand
GTACTCTCACCTATATCAACACCCTCTATATCTCTTACCGCATCAAGTAAGTTGGTATATGACTTCTTTTGTAAGTCCTCTTTTGTAATCACCGATATACTAGCTGGTGCATCTGTTATTTTTTGTTCATATCCAGCAGCCGATACTACTGAAACCTCTTCTAGCTTTATACTATCAGCACTTAAACTATCTACTGCAAAAAGTAGTGATGTGCTATATAGTGCTAGATGTTTGATACTTGATTTTTTACAAATCATCTTCTCTCCTTGATATTTCACTTTTCTGGCTTGCTACTATCTTGGAGAACGTAAGAATTTGCTGGCTATATAATTTAATTTAGAGTTTTAGACTTAATTTAGTCTAAAACTTACTGGTAGTACTATAGTTGATGTAGTTTGTGGTTTTGGAAAGAGTGCATTTGCTGTTTTTTCTACACTTTGAAATGCTGCTTTATCTAGTGCTTTAAAGTTAGAATTTTTAGATACAAAGTACTCTATAAGCTTTCCTTGTGGATCTATTACCAAAGTAAGCTCAACTACTCCTGTTTGATTCATCCTTTGTGCTGATTTTGGATAGACTAAGTTTTTGAGTACCATATCTCTAATAATTGTAAAATTTGTCTCTACAAAATCTTTAGTTATCACCTCTTTTGAAACTACTGCTTCTTGAGCTGGTGTTTGTGTTGTGTTGTTTACTACTGGCTCTTGGATACTTTGCTCTTGTTGTGGTGTAATAGGCTCTACTACCTGTTCTACTATAGGCTCAACAGGCTTTATAATAGGCTCTTTTACCGCTTCTTTTATTGGTTTAGCAATAGGCTTAGCAATAGCTGGTTTTTCTACTATAGGTTTTACAACTTCAGGTTCTATTGGCTTAATCACCTCTTGCTTAACTACTTCAGATTTTACAGGTGATATCTCCTCTTGAAACTGAGCTAAACTTATCTCAAATGAGATAGATTGCTCTTTTAGTGTTGGTTCTATTTTGGTATTTATCAAAAATAGATATACAAAAAAAACCAAACTATGTATCAAAAATGAAATCACATAAGCTTTGTCTTTAAATATAGCCATACCTTATCCTTATTTTGTAAGTATTAGTTTATTTTCTTTTGTAACTCTTAGGAAATAAACCGCACCATTATGTACTATTTTAATAACACTTTTTCCATCAAGTAATTTTGTTGAATCAATAGATTTCGTACTATTTATCATTTTTTCACCACCATCGAAACTTTGTCTATATCAAACTCTTTTAAAAGATCTATTACAAAAATAAAATCCTCATACATAGAGAGCTTGTCAGAGCTTATAGTTACAATATCATCACTTGTAAATTCATTGATTTTAGCTCTTAGATCCTCTTTTGCTATCAACTCGTCGTTTATATAAAACTTTCTATCTTCACTTACAACGATATTGTGTTTGATCTCTTTTATCTCTAGAGTGTTTGAAGCTTGAGGTAAGTTTATATCTATCTTACCCAAAGCTATGAAGTTGGATATAACAAAAACTATAGCAAGAAGTACAAGCAAAACATCAATAAATGGGATAACATTCATCCCATCATTTCGTTTAAGCGATCTCATCTTCCCATTTTCCCATCAAAACATCTACTTTTCTTAAAAAAGCATTATAAATCATAGTCGTAGGAATTGCTACCAAAAGCCCAACTGCTGTTACTTTTAAAGCCATAGAAAGCCCTATAACTATCACATTTGGCTCAATACTTGCTTGTATTCCCATATCATAAAAAACTATCATAATCCCAGCAACTGTACCCAAAAGCCCTACATAAGGAGCATTTGATCCTATTATAGATAGAGTTACAAGGTTATTTGTAAGTATAGTTTCAGCTTCATTTTTGGTTTTAAACTCTTGAAGTTTTACCCTTTTATAAAAGAAGTACCTCTCTATTGCTATAGCCAAAGAAACAAAGCTCATCAAAAAAAGTATTGCTAAAATACCATATTCCATATACTCTTTAAATAGTTCCATTAAAAATATCCTTAATGATAATTGATATCGTTTGTTGAATCTTATCTAACATAAGCTTTAATAATACTTAAATCAATAACCACTATCAATTAATCTTCATAAAATATCTATTTTTGTATATCAAAGTATCACTTTACTCACCAAATATGTAACAACCAAGCAACCTATAGCCATACCACTAAGTATCATATACTCTTTGGCTTGTTCCCTTTTTTTCATTTTATACATAATTTCTCCTTTTTAAAAGATATCCTTTATACTCTTGCACCAAGTTTTTATACGATTATTGCTTAAATCACTTTGATTATCTTCATCTATTGCTAGTCCAACAAAACTATTATCTCTAAATGCTATAGACTCTTCAAAATCATATTCATCATCAACATATTCACCGATGATTGTTCCACTATTTTGCTTGATTTGATTATAAATAAGTCCCATAGCATCACAAAAATTATAAGAATAGCTATCTTGATCTCCAAGTCCAAAAAGTGCTACTTTTTTACCACTAAAATCAATATCTGCAAAACTATCCCAAATATCTTCAAAATCACTTTGTAACTCTCCTTCTCCCCAAGTAGAAGTTCCTATTATGATCTTATCATACTTTTTAATCTCATCAACTCCAACCTTAGCCAAATCAAAAACCTTTGCATCTACTAGCTCTTTTGCTATCTTATTTGCCACTTCTTCACTATTGCCTGTGCTACTTGTATAAAAAATAGCTATCATAATTATCTCCTTTTTTATCTGTTATATAAACTAAATATTAGTTTCTTAAAATAGAACGTAATGAATAAGGTATAACTTTTACCTTATATTCACTACAGGTATGACTCTCTTCAAACTCTTTGATTTTTACCTCTATATGCTTTTCAAAGTTTTCATTTTTAGGATAAACCAAATATACTTGTTTAAATTCACTCTTTCTTATACAATCAACAGCTCTTTTAATATGCTCATCTATCAAGGGCTGATTATTAGCTACTAGTTCCCAAAAAGGATAGATCATCAAAGGCTCTTCATATGAAGGAATAATACTTATTGAATTATGACTATGTTCAATATATCTTGTTTTTTGATCTTTTAATAGTTTGTTTAATATAAACTTTTTAAAAGCATCATTTGCATCTAATCTAAAGTTTAGATTTTTACCATCTATCAAATCTATCAATCTTAAAGCATTTTTTATATCTATATCTATTTTAAAATATTGTTTAGGAATCCTAACAGCAGATAAAAAACTATTTAACTTAACATTAAATTGAATATTTTGATTGTAGTTCTCTTTTTTAGATTGATTGTTATTATAAGGAGTAGGAACTATCCCCAACATAGAACAAATCTTTATTACAAAAACATCTTTCAAAGCTATTTTACTAAAGAAAAAAATCTCACTTTTTTTAAATCTTAGTTTTTGATCAACTTGAGTATTATAAAATTCTAGAAAAAGCCTTCTTTGAGAAATGCTATCATTAAATTTATCAAAATTAATCAAATACTCCATATCCTGTACAAAACCCAAAGCTGACATTTAAAACTCCTTTTTGATAT
>JAAYJJ010000085.1 GCA_012522985.1 Aliarcobacter butzleri | reverse complement strand
GTTCTTTGTGTAATACCTGAATAGTTTTCCAAATCAGCTTGAGTCCAGTTTTTCTCTTTTCGTAAAAGTTTAATCTCATTTGCTACTTCTTGTAGTGTCAAAAAAATCCTTTTTTAAGAAGTATAGTTTATATATTATAAAAACTTACTTAAATATGAACTATACTTCTTGATTTTAGCAAAATAATTTCTCTTCCAGTAATATTTAGGAAGTAAGGTTTCAACCTTACCCATATAGTGATATTGTTATGCCTTGGCACTCTAGCGAGAAATATCACTTCCTAAAAAACAAAGACTTACAAACCAAAGCTCCTAGCCCTTAACTCCATCTACTCTAGGGCTAAGTAAAAACTTCCTAGTTTTATAAAAGTACAGAAGATAAGGAATCATCCAAAAAAGCATAGAGATACCTATAAGCATATTGTACTTTTCATAATCAAGTGGTATCAAAGCCCTTGTAAGTGTAGAGATTATAAGCATAAGCACCCCAACACCAATCCAAGTCCTAGATCCAAGAACTCTACCTGTATGAACATATACAACTATAACCATCACCATAAAAAATGTTATCCCAAAAGCACCCGTACTTATGAAGTGTCTAAAGTGACTCTCAGCCCCCATATCAAACATCAAAGATATTCCCATCAAGCCATATCCTAGTGCCATCATCACAAAAATAGAGATCATATACCAAGTAAAAGGATCTTTTAAGATAGGTTCAAATTTTAGATTGTAGTCATTTATCACTCCTAGTATAGCTGCACAAGCTGCTAGTCCTATCCAAGCAAGAGCAGAGTTTGTAGGATAATAAAACTCCACAAATCCAAAAAGAAGCACACTAAAAACTGCTAGATTATATCTATAAGCTTTGGCTACATAGACATCATCAAGGTTTTTGTGTTCTAAGATTTCATTGATAGCTTCCATATTTACCCGTCTAAGAGCCAACAAAATAAGAGCCATAAGAGCTGTAAGTGAAAGCTTTAGTATATCAAGACTATCTATATCTACTATTGAAAGCTTTGAAGCAAAAAAGAGTCCTTGAAGTACTATCATACCAACTATAGCATATCCTATACTAGAGTGTCTTTGAAGAGGATCTAAAACCACAGGTTTAAATGCCCAATAAACCACATATACCCACAAAGAGATATTGAGCAATGCAACTATATAAACACCTACAATATCCATCATCCAAAAGCTAACTCTTCCTAAAATCCAAAGTATTATGATATATTTTAACCTTTTTCCAATAACTGGTATAACCCCAGGGAAAAGCTCTGGAAGTCCTGTAAACAAAAACGCCATAACCCCAGCAATACCAACCCCAAAAACCATCTCATAGATATGCCAACTAAGAGGATCACTAAAAAGATTTAGTTTTCCACTAAAAACAAAGCCCCATACAAGCATAGAAAGAGCTAGATATAGTGGTAGTATCAAAAATATAGGTCTAAATCCATAAGCCAAATATGGCGGGACATTTGCCTCATCAGGATAGTATTTGTAGTGTTTTGTTGCATTTTGTGGTGTCATTTCTTACCTCATTATTATCTCAAATGTGTTGATAACATCAACATCTTCTAAAAACTCTTTTGTTTTAGCAAAAACAAACTCATCATCTCTTTGCTCTTTTGGAGTTGTTATTTTATACTCTTTTAGTATTTCACCTGGATCACTTTTGAGTAATAAAATCTTATCACTCATCCTTACAGCTTCCATCAAATCATGTGTAATAAAAAGCACACTTGTACTAAAATCTCTTTGACTATCCAAAACAAAGTCTTGTAACTCTCTTTTTAGCCCTATATCAAGAGCAGAAAAAGGCTCATCAAGAAAAAGAAGTTTTGGTTTTACTATCAAAGCTCTAGCAAAATTGACCCTTTGTCTCATACCACCACTTAGGTCTTTTGGGTATTTGACTAAATCTTTTTCTTCCAAACCAAATCTCAAAGCTATATCAAATGCCTCTTGATAGGCCTTTTTATATGGTGTTTTAGAGCTTATTGGTAGCATGATATTATCTATTACATTTTTCCATGGCAAAAGTCTAGCATCTTGAAAAGCAAATGCTGAGGAACTAAAGGTATTTGTTATTTTACCTTCTGTTACATCCAAAAGCCCAGCACAAAGCTTGAGCAATGTAGTTTTACCACCACCACTAGGACCTACTATACTTACTATTTGGTTTTCTTCTAGTGTAAAATCAATATTATTTAAAATCTGAGTAAATCCAAAATAGAAGTTTAACTCTTCAACTACTAATCTCTCCATGACTCTACCTCTTGCTTAATAGGCTCTAAAACAACATACTCTATAAAAAGAAGTACACCAATCATAACACTCACAAGTCCCAGTGCCACAGACATATCAAGATGGCTTCTTGCCACAGCTAAAGCTGCTCCTATTCCGTCGTTTGCACTTAAAAGTTCTGCCATAATAACTATCTTCCAGCTCATACCAAGAGCCGATACCCACGAAGGAAAAAGATATGAAAAAAGATGAGGAAAATATAGATCCCTACACTTTTGTAAAAAGCTTAAATTAAAGCTATCCATCATCTCTTTTAGATCTCCTTCTAAAGTCCTACTTCCTTGCAATGCCCCTACAAAAACTATAGGAAAAGCTGCAACTACCACTGTAAACATAACAGTAGTATCACCAAATCCAAACCAAATCATAGCCAAAACTATCCATGCTATTGGAGGTATTCCCACAAGAATAGTAACTATTGGCCTACTCATAATAGATGCTGTTACAAAATACCCAGCAAGAAGTCCAAAAAAAGTACCAATAATCAAAGAGATCCCAAAGCCAAATACTCCTCGCTTAATAGTTAGAAGTAAATCAGCCATAAAGCTCTCTTCGTGGAATAGCTCATATATAGATCCAAAGACTTCAAAAGGACTAGGTAGTATCAAACTCCCATAGAGTTGATTGCCCGTATCCCACAAAGCCAAAAACAAAAATATAGTAGCTATACTACCCCAACCACTCCATAAAAACCATGGAAAATCTTTGATTATTTTTACTATTGTTCTCATTTGATATAAAATCCTTCATCTGGTATTTTACCACCTATTAGCTTTGGTTCAAACTCCATCAAAACCTCAAAAAACTGTTCCAAAAGCTCTTTTTGGCTATATGCATCTATAGAATCTATTTGTACATGCTCTATAGAATCACTCACAGCCTCAGCAGTAAAGAAGTCAATATTTTTTGCTATTAACTCTCCTGCTTCTTTTGGATTAGCTTTATACCAAGATAGAGCCTTGCTATACTCTTCATCTACTCTTTTGATGATTGAAGAATCAAGGTCTCCTATAGCTCCAAGAGCTGCTTGAGGAACTTTGCCTTCCATATCATAGACTCTACCCCACTCTTTTTGGAGATTGATCGTTCTATATAGATCTGGAGCTATAAGCTTTAGAGGAAATGATCCACTTTTTCTCATAGCCATAGATGTAGCTGGTTCAGCCAAAAGTACATGATCACTTCGTCTTAATATCAACATCTGCATAGCATCTGGCGGTGTTGGAGAGTATGATAGTTTAAAGTCTTTTTTAGGATCAAGTCCTGCTTTTTTGATGATGGCTTGAAGCACAAAATCTGGCATATCTGCACGAAAAGGTATTACTATCTCTTTGCCTTTTAGATCTTCTATAGTTTTAATACTACTATCTCTTGATATTATCTCCAAAATCCCCCAAATAGGTATATTAAAAACCTTTATATCTATGCCTTTGTTATATAGATTTGCAGCTACATTTGTAGGAACTGCTACTATATGAGCTTCATTTTTGAGGAGTATGGCTCTTAGTTCATCTGGGTTTTGCCACAATCTAAACTCTATATTTTCTGCTACATCAGCCAAAGCACCATCTTCTATAATCTTAAAAAATGGATGTGATACACTAGCTACTGGTCCTGCTATTACTAGTTTATCAAGTTTTGCAGCAAAAAGTGTGATATATGATAGTGCAAAAATTAAAATTATTTTTTTCATTGTTTATATCCTAACTCCTCCAAAAATAGCTTATCTTGCTCTTTTGTTAAGATCTTTTTTGCCTCTTCTATGCAATCAATATGTGTGATTGTTAGATTTGTTCTAAGAAGTAAAATCTCTTCTATTAGATCTTTTGTTTGTTGGCTATTTTTGTTTTCAAACAATACAGCTTTTTGTAAAGCTAGTTCTAGATCTCTAACAATAGTAGCATTTTTAATAACCACACTCAAAGTCTTATCCATAAGCTCTTGCATTTGCTTTTTTTGTTCACTACTTAGTGCAAGTTTTGGATCATCGCCAAACTTTTGAAACACTTGCATATAGTGTGGTAAGTTTGTATGCACCAAGAAATAATCAGCTGGAAATCTCTCACTCTTTGGTGATGCAAAACTACTACTTAAAGCTACAAAAAGTAGCACTATCGATATCTTTATAAATCTAAACATTTTATTATCCTCTTTAAATATTTCAAATTCTATCCTAATTGATAATTGTAATCATTGATATATATCAAGATAACTAGAAATTAACCCTCATACCTGTAAAATAATACCTTCCACTACCACTTCCAAGCACATCATCTATTTTTTTATCTAATAAATTGTTGATTCCTGCATATAGTGTAATATTTTGATCATATGCATAGTTTATGCCCATATCATAAGTCATAAATCCACCTGTTTTATCATCAACTGTTGTTTGAGCTGGTGTACCTCTATTGTAAGTGTTTTGAAAATATTGATTTCCTATATATCTAGCACCAAGATTCATATCAAACTCATTTGTAAGATCTATATCAACAAATGCACTAATGACTCTATTTGGGTTAAACTCTAACTCTTTTGAAGTTTGTTTATTTTTTGTTTTTAGTTCATTATAAGCAAATCTTGTATTGATATCATCACGTACTTGATACTCTAAGCTTAGCTCACTTCCATAAGTTTTGGCTTTTGATAGGTTTTCAAATGTTCTATAAGCTCCCTTATCAACTTCTGCTATCATATCTTTTATATCATTATAAAAAAGTGCCAAATCATATGAAAGAT
>JAAYJJ010000007.1 GCA_012522985.1 Aliarcobacter butzleri | reverse complement strand
TTATGTCTATTTTCATGCTCATAATAAGCAGCTATCTCTTTGCTTAAGCTCTTTTCTGGTTTAAGATCTGGATTACCGAACATCGGTGAAGTTCCTTGACTTCCAAATCCTGTAATACCTTCTTGTAAATCTGTAGTTTTTGGAGTTTTATATCCTGTAGCAACTCCACCTTTTAATGTCCAGCTACTATTTAGTGCATAAGTAAGATAAGCTCTTGGACTTACATGACTTCCAAAGTTTTCATGTTTATCATATCTTGCCCCATATGTAGCTCCCATCATCTCTAAAACATCCCAATTATCTTCAGCAAAAAATGAGTATTGAGAATATTTTTTCTTTTTATTTGTTCCACCTTTTTCCATACCAAAAACACCATCTTTTAGCTCTGCTTCTAAGTATTGAGTTCCAACAACTAGATAGTGATTATCCAAAGGCAACTCATATTTTGCATCATATGTGGTATTACTTGATTCTAGTGTCCTTACAGGTCGTGGCATCATAGCAACAAAGACTGGATCAGCCATAGCACCAGCTAAAGTACCCCATCCAGCTTTATTTGCAGCTATATATGTTCTTTGTGCCGCACTTAAAGGTAAACTTCTACCTAGGTTTTCACTTTTAATATGATGAACTCCAACTGTACTTTTGCCATTTTCCCAAAAAGCTTCCCAATTTATAGAGTACTGCTCTCTTTGCATTCTTTGAATAGGAGCATATCCTACCCTTTGGTTATTGTAAAGTGTTTCATAACTATCAACAGTTCCTACACTTCCTTTAGTATTATCATATTTTTGTTTTGATATATCAAAGTCTGCTTTAAGTGTATGATTTTCATTTGGAGTAAATGTTAGCCCCGCCCCTGCTGTCCAATTTTGGTTATCCATAGTTTTACCATTTGATCCAAAACTATCATTACTTTTACTATATGGTTTAGTAACTCCTTTACTATTAACAAAACTACTAGCTCCCATATATGAAGCACTCTCCCACTGTGGCTTTGACTCTTCTTTATCATAAAAGCTCCCTCTCAAACTTAGACCTAGCTTATTTTCTATCAAAGGTCCCATAATAGCTACATCTGTAGTATTTTCATTACCCCAGTGACTTTTAGAGTGAAAGGTTCTACCATGAGCTATACTTCCAGTCCATTCGTTTGATATCTTTTTGGTAATAATATTGATAACCCCACCCATAGCATCAGCACCATAAAGTGTACTCATTGGTCCTCTAATCACCTCTATTCTTTCTATCATAGATAATGGTGGAATATTTGCAAACTGCAATCCTCCAAAGTTATTTGGATATATATCACCATTGTTGTTTTGTTTTTTGCCATCTACAAGTACCAAAGTATAATCAGCTCCCATACCTCTTATAGATACTGTTCCTTGTCCTGATTTATCCGTACTCTCACCTATATCAACACCCTCTATATCTCTTACCGCATCAAGTAAGTTGGTATATGACTTCTTTTGTAAGTCCTCTTTTGTAATCACCGATATACTAGCTGGTGCATCTGTTATTTTTTGTT
>JAAYJJ010000084.1 GCA_012522985.1 Aliarcobacter butzleri | reverse complement strand
AATGCGTATGTCCACTTAAGATAAGATCAAACTCCTCAGCAATAAAATCATCATCATTAATTACTTTTGGTTGATGTGATATAAGTATAGAAAAAAGATTTTTATCTATATCCAAGGCTTTTAGATCAGGAGCATTGCTACCACTTCTTTTGCCCATATAGTCATAAAGCCCAGATAATTGGATATCTAGATCAGCTATTTTTATAGTTTCATTTAATAGGGTTTTTAGCCCTAAAGACTCTGAAGAGGATATAATATGTTGTAAATCATGAAAATACTCATGATTGCCTACTATAAAATAGGTGCCATATATTGAAGAGATCTCTTTTAAAAGCTCTAATTCTTTGGTGATATGTTCTATTTTGGTATCTATTAAATCACCACCTATTAGTACAATATCAGGGTTTTGTGAGTTGATAAGATCTACTACATTTTGAACATATTTACTTCCTACTAAACCACCTATATGCAAATCAGAAAAGAAGACAATATTTATATCTTTTTTTATAAGTTTATCTGTTGTAATAGTATGTTTTGTTACTTTTGGGTCAAGTTGACCGTTGATTATCCCAAAAGAGATATAAAATATCATAAATGTAAAAAGTAAAAACTCTATTGCATTTTTTTGTTTTATAGAAGGCTTAAATATCCTAACATATAGTAAATAAAGTTCAAAAAATAGAGTAAAAACAAAGATCAAAAAGCCTATACCACTAGCTAAACTAGCTAGATAAAAAATCTCTTTTGGTAAAAAAGCAAAATATCTATCTATAAAATACAAAATCACAAAAAGATAGATAAAAGCCAATATAAAATATGAGATTTTTTTAAATTTAGATGAAAAAACAGCTTTATCTATAACTCTTTTTTTGCTATAAAATAGCATCATAGCAAAAACAAAAAGAAAAAGTAATGGAAAGATTAAATTCATTTTATAGAGTTTAAGAGATTGATAACTGCTGTTTCTATCATATCAAAAACTTTATCAAAGCCTTCAAATCCATCAAAAAAGTATGGATCAGGCACATCATCTCCATCTAATCCAAAATCACCCAAAAGATATGGATTGGCATATCCTATTTTAATAATATTTGTAATATTTGAACTATCTAAACCTACTATCATATCAAATTTATTAAAATCTTCACTAGATAGTTGTCTTACTTTAAGATTTGAGATATCTATATCTTTTTGTTGTGCTATTTTTATAGAGTTTTCACAGGGAGGTTCACCTATATGATACCCAGCAGTTCCAGCACTATCAACTATGATATTAAGATTATTTCTTTTTATATACTCTCTAGCTATTCCTTCAGCTATTGGAGATCTACAGATATTTCCTAAACACACAAATAATATATTCATTTTATAACCCTATGTTCATATATTTTCTCATTTTTTTGATCTCTTTTGGATCAAAATTGCTACAAAGTAGCTCTTTATTATCATCTTTATACTCTACACCAAAAGGGCTAATAATACCACTACCTTTTGCCATCTCTTCATTTGCACTATTACTAAGCATAACAAAACATTGATTTGCTATAGCAAGAGCTTTTGCTAAAGTATTAAGATGCTCTTTTCGTTGTACTCCCCACATAGCAGGGATTAGTATGATATCAGCTCCTTTTAATTTTTGCCAAAGATCTATAAATCTTAGTTCAAAACAGATTAAAATCCCTATTTTATACCCATTTAATTCAAAAAGTTGTATTTTAGATCTATTTGCACTAGTAAAATACTTTTTTTCATCATTGAGGATAAAAAGATGATGTTTTGATTGTTTGTGGATAATCTTATGATTTGACAAAACAAAAGCACTATTATAAAAGTTGTTTTTATATTTTGTAATCATAGATACTATTATAGATTTATTATTACTTAAAGATAGTAGTTTTTTTATAGCCTTTTTAGTATATAAAGAGGCATTTTCTATATCACTATAACTATATCCACTAACAGCAAGTTCAGGAGCAAGTATAATAGAGCCTTCATCACAAGACTCTATTAAAGAGATTAACTTATCTAGATTTTGTTCATAATTATTTGTTGTAACAAACTGCAATGTACAAAGTTTAGAAATCATCAAAATCTATACTACCTTTACTATAGTTTACAACATTTCCTTCAAAGAAATTTGTTCTTTGATCATTAAATGAAGCATAACCATCTACCCAAGGAATAGGGTGTTTTACATTGTACATAGGAGCATATCCTACAGCTTCAAGTCTTTTATCAGCAAGATACTCTATATATTGTCTTATTATCTTATCAGTAAATCCTAAAATTTGCCCTTGAGTGATATAAGCACCCCAAGAAGCCTCTAAATCTACAGCTTTTCTAAACATTTCTCTAACCTCTTCTTCAAGCCCTGGTGTAAAAAGCTCAGGTCTTTCTTTTTTGGTTGAAAGGATTAGGTTTTGAAATAAAATAAGATGAGTAACTTCATCTCTTTGGATAAATCTAATCATCTGCGAACTTCCCAACATCTTGCCACTTTTTCCAAGAGCATAAATAGCCGCAAATCCAGCATAGAAATATAGCCCTTCTAGGATTTGATTTGCAAACATAGCTAAGACTATATTATGATCATTGATCTTACCAGCCAATTTTCTATAAACATCAGCAATAAAAGTATTTTTTTCTCTTAATTTTGCATCTGTTTTCCACATATCATATATCTCATCAGTATTATCTGATATTGACTCTACCATAACTGCGTAAGATTTGCTATGGTTTGCTTCTTCATAGCTTTGTCTGCTTAAACAAGCATTTATTTCTGGTGCAGTTATATATGGATTGATATTATCCATTAGGTTATTTGTTTGTAAACTATCCATAAAAATAAGTTGGCTAAGAACCAAATCATACATTCTTTTTTCTGCTGGAGTTAAGTATTTGTAATCTTTTGCATCAGCAGTCATTTGAACTTCTCTTGGAAACCAAGTATTAGCTTCCATCATATCCCATAATTTAATAGCCCATTCATATTTATATTTTGTAAAGTTGATCATACCATCTGGATTACCACCAAATGTTCTTCTTTGGTTGATACCCTCTGTTGAATCTGGATTATATATTGTTTTTCTTTCCATATATCTAGCCTTTTATATTGTTATATTTTATTGACAACCAACACACTCCATACTTCTATCTTCTATATCATTACTTGCTTCTGGTGATTGGCTTCTTAGATAGTAAGTGGATTTTAGTCCTAACTTCCAAGCAAGAGTATAAAGTTCATGCAAATATCTACCACTTGCTTTATCTAAGCTCATAAAAATATTTACACTTTGTCCTTGATCTACCCATTTTTGTCTTATAGCTGCTGCTTTTATAATATTGGTTTGTTCTACCTCATAAGCTGGAGTATAATATCTCCAAGTATCAGGAGATAGATTTGGTACAACAACAGGTATTAAACCACTTAAGTTCTCTTCAAACCATTTTCTTTTATATACAGGCTCTATTGCTTGAGTAGTACCTACCAATATAGATATAGAGCTAGTTGGTGCAATAGCCATAAGGTAACCATTTCTCATACCATCTTTTTGTATTTTAGATCTTAAACTATCCCAATCATATGAAGAATCAAAAAGATCTCTTTCTATCAAAGCATTTACAGCTTGAGGAGTATGATCAAAAGGCATAATACCTTTGCTCCATTTAGAGCCTTCAAATGTAGGATAAGAGCCTTTTTCTAGTGCAAGTTCGCTTGAAGCGTAGATAGCATTATAGCTAATAGCTTCCATAATAGTATCTATAGTTTTAAAATGTTCATTACTACCCCAAATAATCTGCTTTTGAGCTAACATTTGAGATTCACCCATAACACCAAGCCCTATTGCTCTTGTTTTTAGGTTTGTCATTTTTACTTTTTTTAGTGGATAGAAGTTGAGATCTATTACATTATCAAGCATTCTAATAGCTACTTTTACAACTCTTTTGATATCTTCGTCACTATTGATTTTACTTAAGTTAATAGAAGCTAAGTTACATACAGCGGTATCTCCATCTATTTTTTCTTTTTCTACAATAAATACCCTTTTACTATTTAGTGTATCTAGTGCAGTTATTTTATTTGCTGTTTTTACTAAGCCATTATCTAGTGTTATTAGCTCATCTTCATCATAAAGTTCTACACTTCCATCTACAAACTCTAATCTTATTTTATAGTAGTTTGGATTTGTATTTTGAAATATCTCTGTACAAAGGTTACTACTTCTTATAAAACCACTATGGTTATTTGGATTTGCTCTATTTGCATTGTCTTTAAAACATAAAAATGGACTACCACTTTCAAAATAGTTTGTTAAGACTCTTTTCCAAAGATCTTTTGCTTTTATATGCTCTTTTGTAATCTCAGAACTATTTTCATACTCTATATATTTAGCTTCAAACTCTTCTCCATATAGTTCTGATAGATCTTTTACTTCATATGGATCAAAAAGTGTCCAATAAGAGTCTTCTAATACTCTTTTCATAAAAAGATCACTTATCCAAAGTGCAGGAAACAGATCATGTGCTCTTCTTCGCTCTTCTCCACTGTTTTTCTTTAGATCTATAAAATCAAGCACATCCATATGCCATGGCTCTATATAAACAGCAATAGCACCTTTTCTAGTACCTAGTTGATCTACAGCTATTGCTAAATCATTGGTTATTTTTAAAAATGGTATTACACCACCAGCAGCGTTTTTGTGGTTGTCTATCATACCACCCAAAGCTCTAATACTGTTCCAATCCCAGCCTATACCACCACCATATTTAGATAGTAGTGCCATCTCTTTGTAACCATCAAAAATCCCTTCTATATTATCAGGGCTACTTCCTATATAACAACTACTTAATTGATGTCTTGGAGTCCTTGCATTTGATAGTGTTGGAGTTGCTAACATAACTTCAAATTTAGATACCACATCATAAAACTCTTTTGCTTTTTCGGTTTTATTCTCTTCGTTTTGAGCCAAAAACATAGCTATTGCCATAAACATTTGTTGAGGAAGTTCGATAGGCTCAGCTTTACTGTTTTTGATTAAATATCTATCATAAAGAGTTTTAATACCAAGATAGTTAAACTGATAATCTCTATTTATATCTATATATGAGTTAAGTTCATCTAAATCATATCCCTCTTCAAGCCCAAGCAAAATCCTTTTTGCATTTTGTCCATACTTAATATAATCTTTTAGATGGCAATAAGGTCTTCCTTTTATACCATGAGTTGCTTTACCTACTCTATGATATAGATCAAACAAAAAAAGTCTAGCAGCAACAAATGTCCAATTAGGTGCATCTATATCTATTTTTTCTACAGCAGTTTTGATAAGTGCATCTTGAATATCACTACTTGACATACCATCAATAAACTTAATCTGAGAATCAAGTTCTAACTCACTTTGACTAACTCCCTCTAGATCTTTTGTTGCATTGATAGTCATTTTTTGGATTTTAGAGATATCTAGATGCTCTTTTCTTCCATTTCTTTTTGTAATCATAATAGACATTATATAAACCTCTTTAAAAGATATAAAATAAAATTGATTGTACCATAAAGTAGTAAAAAGTAGCTTTAATAATTTGTATTAAATAGGAAAATTTAATAATTTAAATAGTGATTATTGCTAGAGAGACTCTAGCAATAAATATTTAGTTACAACCGCAACTACCACTTGATTGAGATCCAGCAGTACTACAAGCACTTACACCATGAAGGGTTGGTTGAATTGCACTATTATCTGCTAAAGCGTTTTGATTAACTCCATCTATAAAGTCCCAAAGATTAGCAGCTGCTTGCATATATCTTTTTGCTGTAACACTTTCTGGTTGGAAATAAACTACAGGTTTACCAACATCTCCACCTTCTCTAATAGCAGGCTCTATTGGAATATTTGCTAGTACACTAGTATGGTACTCTTTTGCTAACTCTTCGCAAGTTCCCATACCAAATATATCACTTTCAGTACTACAGTTTGGACAGATAAATCCACTCATATTTTCTACTATTCCAGCTACAGGAATATGAAGTTTTTTAAACATATCTAAACTTCTTCTACTATCATCTAAAGCAACATGTTGTGGTGTTGTTACATTAATACCAGCACTTACAGGTACACTTTGAGCTAAAGTAAGTTGTGCATCGCCAGTTCCTGGAGGCATATCTATAAAAAGAACATCCAAATCTTCCCATAAAATATCTCTTAGAAGTTGCTCAATAGCTTTCATAATCATAGCACCTCTCCAAATAAGGGCTTGTCCTTCACCCATAAGAAGTCCCATACTCATCATATCTACACCATATACTTTGATTGGTTTTGCTTTATTTCCTTCTATTTCAGGTTCAACTCCTACAACTCCAAGCATTCTAGGGATATTTGGTCCATAGATATCAGCATCTAAAATACCTACTTTTTTACCTTGCATTGCCATAGCAATAGCTAAGTTTACAGTTGTTGTTGATTTACCAACACCACCTTTACCACTACTTACCATAACAAAGTTTTTGATTTGAGGAGCTATATTTTTGCCACTCATTGAGTTACTTTGTTGTTTTGGAGCTGATGGTTTTTTGATATTGATTTCAAAATTATTTACAGACAATATCTTAAGTTCTTTGCTTATTTCATCTTTTATGGCTTTTTCTACTTCAGGAGCAGTAGATGTAATCTCTAAGTCTATAACTACTTTTTCTCCATCAATTTTAACCTCTTTTACAAATCCAAAATCAACTATTGATTTTGTAAAACCTGGATACATAACACTTTTTAGTTCATTTAAAACTTCTTCTTTTGTAATCATTTTACTTTCCTTTTTTATAGGGTTTATTAAATTGCGACAATAATATAGCAAATAAGATAAAAATTGTCTTAATTTATTCATATTATTTTACTCTTTTAGTTTTTTAAGTTTTCTCCATGAGTTTGCATTATCTCTTGTGTTATTTTGTATGAACAAAACTTTGGTCCACACATAGAGCAAAACTCTGCATCTTTAAATACATCTTGAGGCAAGGTCTCATCATGATACTCTCTTGCACGATCAGGATCTAAGGCCAAAGAAAACTGCTTATTCCAATCAAACGCATATCTTGCATCACTCATCTCATCATCTATATCTCTAGCCCCAAATCTACCTCTAGCTATATCTGCACTATGAGCTGCTATTTTATATGCTATGATACCAACTCTTACATCTTCAGCATTTGGTAAGCCTAAATGCTCTTTTGGTGTAACATAACATAGCATAGATGCCCCATGCCATCCACCAACAGCTGCACCTATAGCACTACTGATATGATCATATCCTGCACCAATATCTGTTGTAAGTGGTCCTAAGATATAAAAAGGAGCTTCATAACAATACTCTTGCTCTATCTTCATATTTCTTTCTATTTGATTTAGAGGTACATGCCCTGGGCCTTCTATCATCACTTGAACATCTTTTTCCCAAGCTCTAAGTGTTAGCTCTCCTAAGATTTTAAGCTCACTAAGTTGTGCTTCATCACTTGCATCATATAAACACCCTGGGCGAAGGCTATCTCCAAGAGATAGTGAAACATCATGTTTTCTACAAATATCAAGTATAGCATCATAAGCTTCATAAAAAGGGTTTTCTTTATGATAATGCATCATCCAAGAAGCCATTAAGCTCCCACCACGGCTTACTATACCCATCTTTCTTTTTGCAACAAATGGCATAAACCTTAGCAAAAATCCAGCATGAATAGTAAAATAGCTCACCCCTTGTTTTGCTTGTTTTTCCAAAGTACTAAGCATCGCCTCAATAGTAAGGTTATTTATATCTCCCCCACAATCATGTATGATTTGATACATAGGTACAGTTCCAACAGGCACACTAGAGTGAGCAATAACCGCCTCTCTTATAGCGTCCAAATCCCCGCCAGTACTTAAATCCATAATAGTATCAGCACCATATTTAAGACACATATCTACCTTTTCTATCTCACCTTGTATATCAGATGCTAGTGCAGAAGAGCCTATATTTGCATTGATTTTACATTTACTTGCTAAGCCTATAGCCATAGGTTTTAGGTGTTTGTGGTTTACATTTGCAGGAATTATAAGCCTTCCTCTTGCTATTTCGCTTCTTATAAGCTCAGCATCAAGCCCCTCAGCTTGTGCAACATATCTCATATCATCTGTAATAATTCCCTGTTTTGCATAATACATTTGTGTTCTAACAGGTTCATTAGTATGGTTATCAAGCCAATTTCTCATAAACTATCCTAAATATATATAATTGATTTGAAGATTATAGCAAAATAAAGTTAGAGATTCTTAAAAATAGAAGATTTAATTTTTTGATTTATCTTAGATGTTTAAAAACTTAGCTACTTTAGGATACAATCTTAAATAATAGTTTTAGACAATAGGAGAGATTAGTGAAGGGAAAAGTTTTAGATTTTAGTGTTGCAACAAATAGTGGACTGATTTCAGCAGATGATGGGAAAAGATATAGTTTTGCAAGAAATGAGTGGAAATCACCTATACCACCACAAGCAAATCAGATTGTTGATTTTGAAGTAGATGAGAACAGTGCAAAGGCTATTTATCTTATTAAAGAGGAAGAAAAAAACACTCTTTTGGCTATTATGAGTTTTATTTTTTCTTTGATAGGATTTTTCTCTTTTGGATTAGCTTCAATAGTTGGCATAGTCTTAGGACATATTGCTACAAATAAAATCAAAACTAACCCAGAACAATATGGAGGATATGGTTTTGCTATAGTTGGTTTAATACTTGGATATATGGTAATAATAGGATTTGTATTATTATGGATAGGTATTGGCGGGGTATTTGTCTCTATTTTATCACAAACTACTATACCTTAAAAATATATTAAAACTTATTTAGGTTTATATATAAATTAAGTTAAGTTTTAATATAATTGTTCTTTATTTAATTGATAGGAGAGAGTAATGAGTGGAGATAAAAACAAATTAGTTGCAGGGTTACTTGGTATATTTTTGGGTGGACTTGGCATTCATAAGTTTTATTTAGGGTGTAATAAAGCTGGTATTATTATGCTTGTAGTATCTTTATTGGGATTTGTTTTATTGGGAATTCCTACTATTATTATGACTTTGATAGGATTTATAGAAGGTATTTTATATATAGTTAAATCTGAAAATGACTATAAAGCAACTTATATAGATAATCAAAAGTGTTGGTTCTAATCTAAGCAAGTAGGATTTTTAAGAGAATATATTTACGTGATAATGTCTTCTTTTTGGAAGTGATGTTATAGTGTCACCCACTTAATTTATCAGTATCTAGATTTAGATACTGAGATATTTTATAAATTATCTATTTAAAAACATATATTTGTTTATTGTATTAAGCATTTTATGATATAATTTGCTTATTGTAATAAACAAAAAGGCAAAATATGGAAAATATCCAAGAACTTTTTTATAAAATCTTAAAGAATTTTGATATACCTTATGAAAGATATTTTTTTTCTAAAGTAAATTTTAAAGAAAGACTAATAGGTGTTTTAGGAGATAGAGGAATTGGAAAAACTACATTTTTACTTCAATACTTAAAAAAATCTACTTTAAAATTAGATGAAAAGCTATATGTAAATGCCGAATATATAACAATAAGTAGCCAAAATCTTTTTGAATTAGCAAAAGAGTTTTCAAACAAAGGCGGAAAACTCTTAGTAATAGATGAGATACATAAACTTGAAAATTTTGAAACAGAATTAAAATTAATTTATGATTATTTGGATTTAAAAGTTATTTTTAGTGGAAGTAGTGCTTTAAAACTTGAACACTCAAAAGCAGATTTAAGTAGACGAGCTATTTTATATAGGTTTCAAGGTTTAAGTTTTAGGGAGTTTTTGGAGTTAAAACTAGATAAAAAATTTCCAAAATACACTCTTGATGAGCTAGTAGAAAATCATATTGAAATAGCTTATAGTTTGAGTTCAGAGTTTAAACCTTTTGAGTATTTTAAAGAGTACTTAGAATATGGTTACTATCCATTTTATTTTGATACACCTAAAGAGAATTTCTATATAAGATTAAATGAAGTTATCAATACCACTATAGAGTTTGATTTAAGCCATATTTTTAATATTGAACCAAAATTTACTATAAAATTAAAACAGCTAGTATCTTTGATTTGTCAAAGTAAACCTTATGAGTTAAATATCTCTAAACTTGCACAAAAAATAGAAATTAATAGAAATACCCTTTATCAGTATATCTACTATTTAGGAAAGGGAAATTTATTTAATATTATATACTCAAAAACAAAAGGGGATAATATCTTTACAACGCCACAAAAACTATACTTAGCAAATACAAATTTAAATTTTGCTTACTCAAAGCAAAACGAGATAGGAACAATAAGAGAGACTTTTTTTGCCAATCAACTAAAAGAACAATATGAAGTTTTATATCCAAATAGTGGAGATTTTTTGGTAGATGATAGATTTATTTTTGAAATAGGTGGAAAAAATAAAAGTTTTTCTCAAATAAAAGATATAGAAAATAGTTTTGTGGTTGCTGATGATATCGAGATTGGTTCAAAAGGAAAAATCCCACTATGGCTTTTTGGTTTCTTATATTAAATTAAACTCTATAATTGCTTATCCTAATAAGCATTTTATATCTCATTTTGCTTATTCTAATAAGCAAAAATCAAAGATTTAGCTAAAAAACACTAGCTTATAGTCTCTTTTTGAGTGTTGAATTGTGCTAAGATATCTATATCGTTTTATATTTTAATTTGCTCTTAATCATATATATAGTAAAATACTAGGTTTT
>JAAYJJ010000083.1 GCA_012522985.1 Aliarcobacter butzleri | reverse complement strand
CTTCTTTATTGGTTGCCATCATAGGGCAATTTATAGTTTCTATCATATTATGTAATAAAAAAAGCTGATCAACCATTGCTCTCAATTTGCACCTTACAAATAATATCTATTGTATAGTATGCTAACATTTTTAGACTTAAAGTTATATGATATTTTTTTATAGTATAATACATAAAAATAGTAAAAGGGTGCTTGATGATTATTATACCAGCTAGAATGGCTAGTAGTAGATTTGAAAACAAGGTTTTAGCAGATGTTTTAGGGCTTCCTATGGTGATAAGAACAGCTTTGCAAGTTAAAGATATAGATGATGTAGCTATAGCAACAGATAGCAAAGAAGTAGTAGAGATTGCAAACAAACATAATATTAAGGCTATTATGACAAGCTCATCACATAATAGTGGTACAGATAGAGTCAATGAGTGTGCCAATCTTTTGGGCTTGGGTGATGATGATGTAGTGATCAATGTTCAAGCTGATGAGCCTTTTATAGAAAAAGAGATAATTTTCAAAGTTTATGAAAACTTACAAGAGATGATATCTAAAAATCAAGAATTTGTTATGAATAGTTGTTATAAAACAATCTCTTCACAAGAAGCCAATGATCCCAACTTTGTAAAAGTTGTTCTTGATAATGAGAGTAGGGCATTGTATTTTTCAAGAAGTAAAATCCCTTTTAACCGTGATAATAGTAGTGATATAGAGTATTTTGGACATCTTGGTATTTATGGATTTAGTAAAAAGAGTTTAAATAGATTTTGCTCTTTAAAGCCATCAAGCTTAGAAAATATTGAAAAACTAGAGCAACTTCGTGCTTTACAAGCAGGGTATAGTATCCATATGATTAAAGTAGAATCCAAATCTTTTGGGATAGATACAAAAGAGGATTTACAAAAGGCTATTAAAGTTTTTGGATAATTGCATTTGGACTATTTTATCTAGCTTGTATTGTTTTATTGCTTATTTTTAGTGTAAGTAAGGTTCTTGAGCTTTAGTACGTTTTGTGAAAAAATCTTACTTTATAAATATTTTTTTGGAAGTGATGTAGAAACATCACTTTACTACTTACTCACCAAAAACTATCGACTAATGACTATTGACTAACGACTAATAACTACTCTTTAATACTATAAAGCTCCAAATACCTCATAGCAATAGCACTATAATAAGGAATACTTTGTATAAGCAAAGTTGTGGCAAATACATAGATTTCTGTTATACCGCTATCTTTATTGGAGATAATAAGCCCTATAAAAGAAATGCTCAAAAGCGTAGCTAAAAGTGTTTCATAAAATATAGGATTTGATGTTGCTTTATTTGCTTTTCCACCTTTTTGAGTTCTTTTAAAGGGTAGTCCATCTTTTACAAATCCATCAAAAACAGCTTTAAATATAATAAGTTGCAAACTCATAGAGGCTATTGAACTTAGAAATGTATCTTTTAGTGTAGCTTTGACTTTAAGCCTATAGAGTATAAAAGTATGCAGTATATTAACTAAAAAGGCGGTAATTATAGGAATAGTAAGTGGAATAGTTGGTATAGTAACTCCTACAAATATAATAACAGGCACCCAAATAATATTCATAATAGCCATAACAGGACCCATAGCATCACTTAGCCAAAAAAACCATCCAGTTATAAATTTGTGTTTTTGTCTAGGGCTTAAAGAGGTACTTGATGGCTTAAACTCACGAAAGTGTTTTTTAAGTATCTGTATAGCACCATAAGCCCATCTATGTCTTTGTGTCTTAAAAGCTTGTAGAGTATCAGGAAGTAGTCCATAACCATATCTTCTATTGGTATAGTGAGCTATATATCCAGCTTCAAAGAGCCTTAGTCCTAGTTCACTATCTTCTACTATAGTATCAGTTCCCCATCCTCCAACTTCAAGCATAGCTTGGAGTCTAACAAGTACCATAGTACCATGAACAACTATGGCATTTTCTTCATTTCTATCTATCATACCTATATCAAAAAATCCAGCATATTCAGCATTCATAGCTTGTTTTAGTATAGATTCATCGCCATCTCTATGATCTTGTGGTGCTTGAACTATTGCTACTTTTTTATCATCAAACAAAGGTACTAGATCTACTAGCCATGAAGGCTTTACTTTATAATCAGCATCAATAACTGCTATGATTTCAGTGCTTTTATCTATATAGTTTAAAGCTTCATTTAAAGCACCAGCTTTAAATCCACTACAGGTAATATCAAGATATTTGAAACTATCACCTAAGCTATCACAAAGCTCTTTTATTGGTTTTTTATAGTATTCATCAGGGGTATTATTGATAATAACCAAAACTTCATAATTTGGATAGTTTAGTTTTGATAGTGATTTTAGAGTCTCTTCTAGTACATAAGGCTCTTCTTTATATGCAGGAACATGTATAGAGACAAAAGGGACATTGTCTGTTTTTAGATTAAGTGGTATTAGCCTACATGGGGCTACTCCTATAGAACTTTTAAAAAGCTCATTTGCTTTTGCTAGGGTTATAATAATAAGAGGTATCATAAGCAAGGTTCCCATACCCCACATAACCCACATACCAAAGTTCATATAGTTTATAAAAGGATAAGTTGCAGCCATAACTATACCAAATGCCATCCCTTGAGCAGTAACTCCATAAGCTAGTGAGTGAAAAAGATTGACTTCTTGATTTCTAAGCCCAAAAAATGTAAGTATCGCACCTATTAAAATAGCAGCTATCATTTGATAAAGCCAGTTTTTGTTTATGCTCACCTCTCCACTTAGTTTAAATTTTAACTCTCTATTTGAGTTAAATATACCCCAGTATTGCCCAACATTACCCTCTTCATATCCTTTCCATGGCTGATCAAAGGCCTCTATTATATTGTATGACCAATTGTTGAGTTTAGCAGTATTTAAAAATGTTCTTATTACAAGTGCTTGATTTTTTAGATTTGCTATAGCTGATTGGTTGTTATATCCATGGCTTGGCCATCCTGTTTCACCTATGGTTATTTTGATATTTGGGTATGTTTTTTTGATAAGATTATATTTTTGTATTATAAATGAGTTGTATTGCTCTACAGGGACTTTTTCCCAATAAGGTAAGATATGCACAGTAATATAACTAATATATTTTAAAAGTTTTGGATTATCAAGCCATATATTCCATACATCAGCAGTTGTTACAGGCTTATTTGTCATCTCTTTTACTAAAAATATATAAGCATTTAATTCATCTATATTTAAATCTTCTCTTAGTAGTACCTCATTGCCTACTATAACTGCATTGATAAGTTCAGGGTAGCTAAGTAGTAGATATCTTGCTTTTTCTAGCTCTTGAAGATTGGCTTGATAGTCACTACTTAGCCAAAGTCCAAGATCTAGCTTAATACCATCAATCTCTTTTAGTGCATCTATTATATAGAGTGTATCTTGAGTTGAATATGTCCTTATTTTTGATGTATATGAAGATAAAAGTATTAAATCAGCTTTAACCTCTTCTTTACTTAAAGGTGTTTTTTTATACCCTTTATATGGTGAATATGAGAGTGACTCAAATGTATTTTCAATATTTTCTTGTGTAATAAAAACATCAAAATCTTGATTGATCCAGACAAAGATTTGAAAAAATCCTGCAAGAAGAAGTGCAAAAACTATATATCTCATTTAATTATTACTCCTTGTTTTACCACACTTAATTAGATTTTGTTTTAAATGTGGAATATTATCATATTTTTTTAATTTTTAAGCTATTTTAGTTTATAAATATTTAATAGGCAAACTTATTTTAATAGTTGTACCTTGAGTGTTATTAAAAACTTCAATATTTCCTCCAAGATGAGTCTGTATAATGATTTTACAAACATACAATCCAAGTCCTACTCCATGCTTTTGTTCTTTTGTTGAGAAGTATGGTTCAAAGATTTTATTAAGAATCTCTTGTTCTATTCCTCCTCCATTATCAATAACCTCAATAAACAAAAGATTACCTTCAATATAGTGTTTGATAGATATTTTACCATTTTTGATACTATTTTTATGGATAGCTTCAGAGGCATTTGTAAGAATATTTACTAAAATAGTTGATAACTCATTTGGATAGGTATCTATAATAATATCTTCTTTTGATTCTATATTGACTACTATATTTGAGTTGTTTTTTGTTTTATCAAATATAGATATAGCTTTTTCTATGATTTTATATAGACTAATAGTGCTTTTTATATCTTTTAGTTTTACAAATCTATGAAACTCTTCTATAGTTTGTGAAAGTTCATCAGCTTTTTGTTTGATTTGTTCTAAATCTTCTAATAAAGTATTGGTTGATAACTCATTACCAAAAGAGACATCTAGCTCTATCTTTTGTGCTTTCAGTGATATAAGATTAAGAGGTTGTCTCCATTCATGAGAGATGAGTTGCAATGTTTCAGCCATAATAGCAAGTTTCATTTTATCTGCTAAAATTTGATCTTTTTGTTTTATTTGTGTTTTTGCATCAGTTATCTCTTTGGATAAACTTATAGTTTTATCTTTAAAATAAAGCTCTTGAGTTATATCAAACATCAAAATAGTATAAGCTATAGTATCTCCATATTTATTATAAACAGCTCGTATTTTTGTATCAAACCAAAGAGTATTTTGATCTTTTGTATAAAAAGATAACTTTAAATTAAAAGAGTTATTTTTTTGTACTATTTGTTTTATAGTTTCAAACTCTATATTTGTTTCATTTGTACTTACAATAGAGTTAAATGCTTTATTGATTAATTCATCTTTAGTATAGTTGGTTTTATATAAAAACGCATCACTTACATTTGTATAGTTACCATTTAAATCCAAATGAGCAGATATAACATATTGGTTTAGGATTGTTGCATCTGATTTTTGTTTGGTAATATCCATAGCATTTAGTACAAAAAAGTGTTGATTTAGCATTTGTGATAGAGTTACGTATAGATAAACGCTCTTTTTATCTTTTCTTATACAAGCTAGTTCCATACTATTTGCATATTTATTATTTATTGTTGATTGGATAAGTTTTAAAAAAGGTTCTTTATACTCTTGGTGCATAAAGTTATGAAAGTATTTTTTTACAATTTCCTCTTTTGGATATGCTAAAATAGGTGAAAAAGCGTTGTTTACATAAATAAGCTTACCTTGCTTATCTATAATAGCAATACCATCCCATGAGTTGTTGATTATTTCTCTAAGTTCAGAATTGTTTTGTTTAAGTTTTTCTATCTCTTTATACATAAATACCCATAGCTTATCCCAATTTATGTATTATTATAGTATAGTATTGCTTATAAAATGTGAGGAAAAATGATGAAAACACTAACTATAATAGATACTTTTGGATTTTTATTTAGAAACTACTATGCTTTGCCACCACTTAAGGCAAAAAATGGATTTCCTACTGGACTTTTAACTGGTTTTATGAACTTCATAGCAAGTTTGGGAAAAGATTTTCAAACAGATTATTTAGTATTTGCTCTTGATAGTAAAGGGGATACTTTTAGAAATGAATTATATAAAGAGTATAAAGCTCATAGGCCTGAAGTACCACAAGACTTGTTAAGGCAACTTCCTATAGCAATAGAGTGGATCAATAAAATGGGATTTAAAACAGCTTTAAAAGAGGGTTATGAAGCAGATGATATAATAGCATCACTAGCAAAACAAGCTTCTCAAAAGGGGCTTATTATAAGAATAGTAAGTCATGATAAAGATTTATATCAACTTATTGATGATGATAAAATATTTCTTTTTGATCCTATTAAAAAAGAGATTATCAATGAAGATAAGTGTTTACAAAAATATGGTATCCCTCCAAAGCTTTTTACCTATTATCAATCCTTAGTAGGAGATAGTGCAGATAATGTCCCTGGGGTAAAAGGAGTAGGGCAAAAAACTGCAACAGAGCTGATAACACAGTTTGGAACATTGGATAATATATATGCAAATATAGATAATATCCAAAAACCTAGATGGAAAACTCTTTTATTAGAAAATAAAGATAACGCCTATCTTAGCCATAAGCTAGTAACTCTAGCAAGTGATATATGTAAAGATATAAGTATAGAAGAGTTTGCTTTACCACAAGAAAATCCTATATTAAAAATAGCTGATGAATTAACTAACTATGATTTAACAGCTATATTAAAACGAGTTCATACCAATGGGCTTGGTTTTGAGACATCAACGCCTATTAGTAAAAATAGTGTTGATTTTGAGTATATTATGATAAATAGTGTTAGTAAATTAAATAGTATAATAGACTCTATTCCTATGGGTAGTATAGTAGCTATTGATACTGAAACAGACTCTTTAGATAGCCTAAGTGCAAATATAGTTGGATTTTCTTTTTGTTTTGATTCAAGTAAAGCCTATTATATCCCTATAAATCACTCTTATTTAGGAGTAATAGAACAAATTAGTATAGATGATGCTAAAAAAGCTATGAAATCACTTAGTAAATATAAGTTAGTTTTCCAAAATTTTAAATATGATTATGAGATTATTAAAAACAATCTTGATATAGAGCTCAATTTATTTGCTGATACTATGATTATGGGATGGCTTTATAACTTTGCAGGAAGTGTCTCTTTAGAATCAATGTCACAAGAATATTTTTCACATAAGATGATAGCTTATAGTGAAATAGTTGGCAAAAAGGACTCTTTTGCTAGTTTAGATATTTATCAAGCTTGTAAATATGCAGCAGAAGATGCTTTGATTACATATAAACTCTTTTTTAAGTTACAAGATCTATTAAACAAAAGAGATTCACATCTTATAAAACTAGCATTTGAGCTGGAGTTTCCTTTTATATATGTATTATTAGAGATGGAAAGAAATGGTATAAAAGTAGATATAGAGTTTTTAAAGTCATTAGAAGAGAGCTTTGATAAGCAGATAAAAGATTTGAGTTACTCTATTTATGAAAGTGCTGGATGTGAGTTTAATATCAACTCTCCTAAACAACTTGCAACTATTTTATTTGAAAGATTGGGACTAAAAGCTAAAAAAAAGACAAAAACAGGCTATAGTACAAATGAACAAGTATTATTAGAGCTTAAAAACGAACATCTTATTATAGAAAAGCTATTAGAGTATAGAGAGGTGTATAAGCTCTATTCTACTTATGTTTTACCTTTACAAAACTTTGCAAAGCAAAGTAAAGAACATAGAGTTCATACAAGCTTTTTACATACAGGAACAGCAACAGGAAGACTTAGCAGTAAAAATCCAAATCTTCAAAATATACCAATAAGAAGTGAGTTAGGTAAGGCTATAAGAGAGGCTTTTGTAGCAAAAGATGATTATCTTTTAATGTCTGTTGATTATTCTCAAATAGAGCTTAGATTTTTGGCTCATTTTTCACAAGATCCTTCATTGGTGGAGGCATTTAACAATAACCTTGATATCCATTTACAAACAGCAATTAGGCTTTTTGGAGAAGTTGAAGGCAAAAATAAAAGAGATATAGCAAAAACTATAAATTTTGGACTTATATATGGTATGGGACCTAGAAAACTCTCTCAAACATTAGATATAGAGTATAAAATAGCAAAATAATATATAGAAGATTATTTTGAATCTTTCCCTACTGTTAAAAATTATCTAAAAAGTATTGAAGATGAGGTTTTAAATAACAATTTTGTAACGACTTTGTTACAAAGAAGAAGGTATTTTGACTTTGAGGGTGCAAATGAGATGCAAAAAGCAACATATTTAAGAGAGGCGGTAAATACAGTTTTTCAAGGAAGTGCAGCAGATCTTATAAAGTTAGCTATGAATAAAATCTATAAATTATATAAAAACAATGAAAATTGTAAGATGCTTTTACAAATACATGATGAACTTCTTTTTGAGGTTAAAAAGAGCCATATAGAAGAAGTTTCAAAAGAGATTATCAAT
>JAAYJJ010000082.1 GCA_012522985.1 Aliarcobacter butzleri | reverse complement strand
GTTGCATTTTCTTGAGCATTTAGTGAGTTTACATTTGTATTAATTCTCATAAGATGACCTTTTGAATATTATTTTAATAACATTAGCTAAAGTTATCTTAAAGTTTTATTAAAATATAGTTAAAAATAATAAAATAGTTAAATAAATACCTAAAAGCACCCTAAAATCATAGCTTAGCGTTTTTTAATATAACGCCACACTCTATATGAGGACTCCAAACAAACTGATCAAAAAAAGCAAATTTTATAATCTTATGTGTTTTGCATAGAGTTTGTAAGTCTTTCAAGAGTGTAGTAGGATTGCATGAGATATAAGCTATATTATCAAAATCCCCAACAAGCTTGAGTGTTCCATCATCTAGCCCAGCTCTAGGGGGATCTACAAAGATAGTTGAGCTTTTCTTTTTATTGTAAAAAGAGTATTTTGATAGATCTACATCTTTTAGTCTTCTAAACTCTCTTTTTGCTTCAAGTGCTTCTACAAACTCCTCACTACTCATCCTAATAAACTCTATATTAGTAATACCATTTAGTTCACAACTTTGCTTTGCACTAGCAATAGAAGTTTTGGAGATTTCAGTTGCTAAGACTCTATCAAAATATCTACTAAGTGGTAGTGTAAAGTTACCACCACCACAATATAGCTCACATAGATCTTTGGTTTTGGGGATGTTTTTAATAATCCAAGAGATCATATGATTATTTAAAAAGCTATTTGGCTGAGAGAAGGCTCCTTCTTTTTGGATGATTTTAAAGCTATATTCATCTGTTGATATGGTATTTGTTATAAAATCTTGACTTAATACTATCTTTTGACCTCTGCTTCTACCTAAAAGCCTGATATTTAGCTCTTTTTCTATTATTTTTGCCTCTTTTATCCACTCATCATCTAGTACTTTATGATATGCTATAGTAACAAGCATTTCATTTTCATTGGACAAAAACTCAACCATAAAAGCTCTATGACCCAATATCTCTTTACTATTTAAAATATGTAAAAGTTTTGGCATAATAGTTTGTATTTCTTTACTAACTATCATACACATATCTATACAAAGATACTTTTTATCTCTATCAACCATAGCATAAAAAAGTGTTCCATTTTGATGATAGAGTTTAAACTCTGCTCTAGATCTAAACCCAAGAACGGGGGATCTAAATATCTCAATATCTCCATTATATAAAGTAGAAAAGTTATTTATATGCTCTTTTGTTTTGAAAGCTAACTGTTCTTCATAGTTTAGATTTCCTAAAACACAGCTACCGCAAATGCCTATATAGTTACAATGATTTTTGATTGGATTATCTGTTTTCATAAAAGTTGCCTATTTTTACCTAATTTGTGATATTATATCATATGATTAATAAATGGAAAGAAGAATTAAAAAAACTATTAAATTGTGATCTAGCATCAACTTACTCTCAAGCAAGAAAACTAAAAAGAAGATTGCACTTTTTTGTAGGTCCTACAAATAGTGGTAAGACTTATGAAGCTATGAGCCATCTTAAAAGTGCTGATTGTGGTATCTATCTAGCACCTCTTAGGCTACTAGCCCTTGAAGGATATGAAGATCTTAAACAAGATGGTATTTGTGCATCACTTATTACAGGTGAAGAGGAGATCTTTGATGAAGATGGTACACATATAAGCTCTACTATTGAGATGATTAACTATGATTTGGTAGTAGATGTTTGTGTAATAGATGAAGTACAGATGTTAGATGATGAAGATAGAGGCTGGGCATGGGTCAATGCCATACTAGGGGCTCCTGCATATGATATATATATGACAGGTAGCGTAAATGCTCTTGAAGCGGTCAAAAAGATAGCAGAGTATCTAGGTGAAGAGCTAATCATCAAGAAGTTTAAAAGAAAAAATGATCTTGTAGTAAATAAAAAACCAACTAGCTTAAAAAACTTAGAGCCTCAAACGGCTTTATTGGCATTTAGTAGAGCTGAGGTATTGGCTTTAAAGCAAAAGTTATCAAAACACTATAAAGTATCAGTTATTTATGGTAACTTAAGTCCAGAAGTAAGAAGAAGTGAAGCAAGGAGATTTAGAGAAGGTAAGACAGATATACTAATAGCCACTGATGCAATAGCTATGGGCTTAAATCTACCTATTAAAACACTTCTTTTTACAACATATCAAAAGTTTGATGGCCAACAAAAAAGAGGACTTAGTTCAAATGAAATAGTTCAGATTTCAGGTCGTGCTGGAAGGTATGGTTTGCATGAATATGGATATATTGGAGCAACTGATAAAAAAACATTGGATTATATCTCATATATGATAGATGAGCCTATCAAAACTATAAAACCACCATTTAAAGTAAAGGCTACAACTTCACAAATAGGAGATCTTGCAAAATATCTAAATACAAAAAATCTTT
Source organism: Aliarcobacter butzleri (assembly GCA_012522985.1). Taxonomy (GTDB): domain Bacteria; phylum Campylobacterota; class Campylobacteria; order Campylobacterales; family Arcobacteraceae; genus UBA6211. Next base: position 3,568 of record JAAYJJ010000082.1, on the reverse strand, counting down.
TTGAGATTGCCAATTTTTATGCAAAAAATATGAAATTCTCTGGTCCATTTATAGCAACAAATATAAACTCTATGCTAGATAATACCAAGATAATAGAGCAGGTTGTTTCAAATGTACAGCTTGATATCAAATATATTTTAGCACAAGCTCCTATGGCTATAAAATCCCCTTTGGTTAAAAGGGCATATATTTTGTATATAAAATCCATCAAAGAGCAAAAAACAGTAGAGTATAAATCAAGTATAACACTATCAAGAAATGCAAAAGATGAAGATGAGCTACTAAGAGCAGAAGATGAGATAAGAAAAATAACGCTTTATTTATGGCTTAGTTATAAATTCCCGCATATTTTCGTAGATAGTACTAGGGCTTTGCATTATAGAACATTGATCAATAAATTTATAGAAAACTCTCTTGCTATAGGTATCAAAAGAAAAAAAGAAGAATTTGATAAAAAACAGATATTTTATAAAAAAAGAGACCATCAAAATAAGGTAGAACAACAAGGTAGTACAAAGTATAAAAATAGAAAAAGAAAATATTAACATATTTTTTAGTACAATATAGATGTATGATAATTTTTAAGAAGGTATAGATGTTAGGACTATTTAAAGTAAATGTTGATGATGCCTTAAAAAAAGAGCTATTTAAAGAGATTATCAATGAAAAAAAGATTATCAAACTTATAGAAAGTGGTGCAGATGTAAATCAACTAGATCACAACAATAGAACACTACTTTTTGAACTTGCAAAAAGAAAAAAACTTGATTCAATAAAGATATTGCTTAAATATGGAATAAATCTAAATCAAGAAGATATTTATGGTAGAACTATTTTAGATGAAGCTATAAGCAAAGAGGATAGTTTGCTTGTAAAGTTTTTATTATCAAATGGTGCTAGTATCAATAGAGTTAATTCATCAGGTAGAAGTGTTTTACAAGATGTTGCTATAGAAGGAAGTCATAAAATCTTTAAAATCCTACTTAGCTTTGATCCAGATTTAAGTATAAGTGATAACTATGGAAGAACTGTTTTATTTGATGCAGTTTTAAGTGGAAATCTTGATATAGTAATAGAGGCGTTAAATAGAACGCCAAATATAAATAAAGTTGATAATAATGGACAAAGTGCTATTTTTGAAGCAGTTTTAAGTGAAAATAGCCAAATTCCACTCTATATGATAAGTCAAGATGGTATAGATGTAACAATAAGTGACAATAATCGTCAAAATCCTTTATTTAATGCAGTTGTTTTTGGTGCAGATAATATAGAAGTTATAGAACTTTTAGTTAAAAAAGGTGCAAGATTAAACCAAAAAGATAAAGAGGATAAGACTCTTTTAGATGAGATTATGTATATATTATCATTGCTCAAAGATCCTTTTGTTAAACTAGATGGAAAATATAAAAATATCAAACCTGAAAGAGATTATTTAACTCTTACTTCCAAGCTTATTAAGATGGGACTTGCTGTTGATAGAGTAGATAAAGATGGTAAAACACTACTTTTTAAAGAGATGATGAGAAAAAACTATGATACATTGAAGTTTTTGCTTGATGCTGGAGTAGATATCAATGCCGTTGATAAAGATGGCAAAACTGTACTTTTTTATGCTGTTTTAAAAGGCTATAATAATATAGAGATGATTGATTTTCTACTTAAAAATGGTGCAGATATCAATAAAATAGATAGTGAAGAAAATAGTATAATAGATGATCTAATAGAGATAATACTTATACAAAGAGAAGATAAAAAGGCTGAGAGTAAATACTTTTTGAATATAGATACAAATAGGGATTATATATCTATATTAAAAAGGTTTTTACTTTTAAATCCTAGATTAAATAGGCAAAAAAGCAATGGACAAACTGCTATTTTTAAGGTAATATCATATGATGACTTGGAGTTAATAGAGCTTTTACTCAACAACAATGCAGATGCAAATTTACAAGATAGTGAGGGTAATACGCCTTTGTCACTTTTGATAGATTATGGGATTAGGATTAAATCAATCGCCCAAAAAGAGATATTTATCAAAAAGCTACAGTTTTTATTAAAGTTTAAAGTAGATGTAAATGCAAAAGATAAAGATGGTAGAACAGTCTTACATAAAGCTGTGATTGCTGATGATATAGAAATAGTAGAAAAACTATTACAAAAAAAGCCAAACCTAAATGAAAAAGACAAACAAGGAAGAACACCACTTCATCATACGCAGTGGAAAGGCAACTACAAAATAGCTCATATTTTGATAAGAAATGGTGCAGATATCAATCTTCCTGATGGAGCTGGATATACGGTGCTTAACTATGCAACTATTTTGGGGCATATAAAGCTTAAGATTGTTTTGTTAAAATCAGGATGCTTAATGTATAATAAAAATCCAAAAAGTATCTCTGTAACAAAGTTTTTTTTGGAAAAAGAGAATCAGCTTGATAGACTTTTGAGTGAGGCTATAAGTGATCTTAAGACAAAAGCCTCTATAGAACAAGCTGTAGAGATACTTAAAAAAGAAATTCATGAAGTAAAGATTTAAAATGGAAAAATTATCAATTATTATTTTGGCTGCTGGAGCAGGAACTAGGATGAAATCAAGCTTACCTAAGGTATTGCATAAGGTTTCTGGTAAAGAGATGTTGTATTATAGTATAAAAGAGTCTTTGAAAATAAGTGATGATATACATGTGGTTTTATATAACCAATCTGATTTGGTAAAAGATAGTATGCAAAAATATTTTGATAATATCAACTATCATATCCAAGACTTTATAAATCTCCCAGGGACTGGTGGAGCAGTTAGGAATATAGAGCCAAAATATAAAAGAGTTTTGGTTTTAAATGGTGATATGCCACTTGTTTGTGCAAGTGAGCTACAAAAACTAAATACAAGCTCTAAAAAACAAGCTATTATAATGACAGTTTTAAATCTAGCAAGTGCAGATGGATATGGTAGAGTTGTAGTAAAAGATGGTTTAGTTCAAAAAATAGTAGAACAAAAAGATTGTAGTAGTGATGAGCTTAAGATCAATCTAGCTAATGCTGGAGTTTACTCTTTTGATAAGGAGTTTTTACTATCACATTTGCCAAAACTAACAAATCAAAATGCTCAAAAAGAGTATTATATAACAGACCTAATAGAGATGGCTATAAAACAAGGATTTGAAGTCTTGCCTATAGAAGTAGATGAAGAGAACTTCAAAGGAGTAAATAGCAAATATGATCTAGCAAATGCAAATACTATACATCAAAATAGACTCAAAAAAGCTTTTATGGAAAGTGGAGTTTTGATGAACTTACCAGATACTATCTATATAGAAGAAGGTGTTCAAATAGAAGGTGAATCTATCATAGAAAACGGTGTTAGTTTGCTAGGAAATAGTAAAATAATCTCTTCACATATTAAACAAAGTTCAGTTGTTGAAGACTCTATTATAAAAAATAGCTCTATTGGACCTATGGCTAGGATTAGACCTGATAGTGTAGTGGATTCATCTCATATAGGCAACTTTGTGGAGATCAAAAAATCAAATCTTTTTGATGTAAAAGCTGGACACCTTAGCTATATAGG